>DATFGD010000284.1:0-41424 GCA_035249725.1 Burkholderiales bacterium | reverse complement strand
GCGGGCCACAGACTCCAGCGCAACCGAAGGCTAGCCGCCATCGCTGGCAGCGCTGGAAGCCATGCGATACACTGCAACGCGTTCCATCGCTTTCCCACCAATGAAAATCGTCGTCCTGCTCTTTGTCATCTTCATACTCGGAAGTCTCTTTTCCGCGCTCTACTTCCTGCTCAAGGACCGCAGCCAGTCCGACCGGATGGTCAAGGCGCTCACCGTGCGCGTGCTGCTTTCGGTGATATTGTTCGCGTTGCTGATGCTGGGTTTCTACTTCGGCATCATCACCGACAAGCTGTAGCGAAAAAAAAGCCGCACTCGCAGTGCGGCGCCGATTCCTCTACTGGCCGGGTCCCCCCTTGTTGTTGTCGCGCCTTCTCTTGTTCGCGTGTGATTGTTCTTGGTGTTGTCGGCCTTATAGCCAGTAGACGAATATGAACAGCAGCAGCCACACGACGTCAACGAAGTGCCAGTACCACGCGACACCTTCGAACCCGAAGTGGTGATCAGCGGTGAAATGGCCCGCCACGCAACGAAACAGGATCACGATCAGCATGAGGGTGCCGACCGTCACGTGAAATCCGTGAAACCCGGTCAGCATGAAAAACGTCGCACCGTACGCGCCCATCGTGAGTTTCAAGTTGAGTTCGCTATAGGCGTGCGCGTACTCATAGATCTGGAACCCGAGGAACGTCGCGCCGAGTGCGATGGTCATCACCAGACCCCAGATGAGCTGTTGGCGGTTGCCCTTGAGCAGCCCCCAGTGCGCCCAGGTCACCGTCACGCCCGAGGACAACAGGATGAGCGTGTTCATTGCGGGGATGCCCCAGGCGCCCATCGGCGAGAACTGTTCCTTGATCCCGGGACCGGAGACCGGCCACCCCGACTTGAAGCCCGGCCAGATGAGCTGCTGGCTTTCGATGCCGCCGAGATCGGGGACCGATATCACCCTCATGTAGAACAGCGCGCCGAAGAAGGCGCCAAAAAACATCACCTCGGAAAAGATGAACCAGCTCATGCCCCAGCGGAAAGAAGTGTCGACCTGCTTGTTGTAGCGGCCGCCTTCGCTCTCGTGCGCGACGGTGGTAAACCAGCCGGCCATCATGTAGACGAGAATCAGGAACCCCGCGATCACGAGGAATTTCCCGGGCGCCCAGCCGTTGAACCAGGAAGCCGCGCCGAGCGCCATGGACAGCAGCGCGAGCGAGCCGAAGATCGGCCAGCGCGAGGGCTCCGGGATGAAATAGCGGGCGGAATGACCGAGCATGTTTGTTCTCCCTCTTCCTGATTTCCCCGTCAGCCGGTAATGAACCGCACCAGCGTGACCAGGCCCAATACGAAAATGACTGCGGCGATGATGCCGGCCACGATGACTTGCACCGGCTTGATCGTCACCGCGTCGCGTTCATGCGCGGCACGCTTGCGGATGCCGAGAAACGACCAGAACACCGCTTTCGCGACTTCCAGCGGGGTCGCCTTGCGCGGCGTGTGTTCCGGCTCGGTCATCAGCATAGGTCCTTAGCCCGCCTTCCCCGCGGTGCCTTCGATCTCGAAAAACGAATACGATAGCGTAACCGTATTCACCTCCGCCGGCAGGCCCTTCTCGATCACAAAAACGACCGGCATGCGCCGCACTTCGCCGGGCTGCAGCGTCTGCTGCGTAAAGCAGAAGCACTCGAGTTTCCTGAAATAGCGTCCCGCAAGCTGCGGACCGTAGCTCGGGATCGCCTGTCCCGTGACTGCGCGCGGACCGTCGTTCCGGATTTCGAACGTCACCTGCACCAGCTCGCCGGGATGAAACCGCGCTTGCTTCTCGACCGGTGTGAATGTCCAGGGCAGTCCGCCGCGCACGTTGGCGTCGAACTCGACGGTGAGCCAGCGGCTTGCGTCGATCTGCGTGTTGGTCACCTCGTCGGCCTTGAGCACGTTGTTGATGCCGGTAACTTCGCAGATTTTCTTGTAGAAAGGCACCAGCGCGAATCCGAATCCGAACATCGCGCAGGCGATCACCACCAGCTTGCGCAGCGTGACGAGGTTCGGATTGGGTCGCGCGGCGGCTACCATAGCCAGTAGCGGATGATGATGCCGATGAAGAAGGCGGCCGCAATGGAGCCGAGGATCAACGCCGTTCTAACCCTGTTGCGCAAGACGTGCTCCATTGCCCGCTATTTCACCACCGGCGGTGTTTCGAAAGTGTGATACGGCGCCGGTGACGGCAGCGTCCACTCGAGCCCTTCGGCGCCTTCCCACGACTTGTCGGCCGCTTTCTGACCGTTGCGGATCTTGATCAGCACCCAGACGAAAATGAGCTGTGAAAGTCCGAAGCCAAAGGCGCCGACCGACGAAAGCATGTTGAAGTCGGCGAATTGCAGCGCGTAATCAGGGATGCGGCGCGGCATGCCGGCCAGCCCGGAGAAATGCATCGGGAAGAACGTGACGTTGAAGAAGATCATCGACAGCCAGAAGTGCCACTGGCCGAGCTTTTCGTCGTACATCCGTCCTATCCACTTCGGCAGCCAGTAATAGGCGCCGCCGAAAATCGCGAACAGTGAACCGGCCACCAGCACGTAATGGAAGTGCGCGACGACGTAGTAGGTATCCTGCAACTGGATATCGACCGGCGTAATGGCGAGCACGAGCCCGGTGAACCCACCCATCGAAAACACGAAGATGAAGCCGCACGCCCACAGCATGGGCGTCTCGAACGTGAGCGCGCCCTTCCACATCGTCGCCACCCAGTTGAACACCTTCACCCCGGTCGGCACCGCGATCAGCATCGTCGCATACATGAAGAAGAGCTGAGCGGCCGCCGGCATGCCGACGGTGAACATATGGTGCGCCCAGACGATGAACGACAGGATCGCGATGGAGGCGGTTGCATACACCATCGAAGAGTAGCCGAAGAGCGGTTTGCGGGAGAACGTCGGCACGATCTGCGACACGATGCCGAACGCCGGCAGGATCATGATGTAGACCTCGGGATGGCCGAAGAACCAGAAGATGTGCTGGAACATGACCGGGTCGCCGCCACCGGCGGCATTGAAGAAGTGCGTGCCGAAATGGCGATCGGTCAGCACCATAGTCACCGCCCCCGCGAGCACCGGCATCACCGCGATCAGTAGGTATGCGGTGATGAGCCACGTCCACACGAAAAGCGGCATCTTCATCAGCGTCATCCCCGGCGCGCGCATGTTGAGGATGGTGGTAATGATGTTGATCGAGCCCATGATCGAGGACGCGCCCATGATATGCAGCGCGAAGATCGCGAGATCCATCCCCGGGCCCATCTGCGTCGAGAGCGGGGCGTAGAGGGTCCAGCCGGCAGCGGTCGCCCCGCCCGGAACGAAGAACGAGACGACCAGCAGGGTCGCCGCCGGCGGCAGCAGCCAGAAGCTCCAGTTGTTCATGCGCGCGAACGCCATGTCCGGTGCGCCGATCATCATCGGAATCTGCCAGTTCGCGAAACCGACGAACGCCGGCATGATCGCGCCGAACACCATGATGAGCCCGTGCATCGTCGTCAGCTCATTGAAGAAGTCCGGCCGCCACAACTGCAGCCCCGGCTGGAACAGTTCGGCGCGCAGCATCAGGGCGAGCACGCCGCCGACAAAGAACATGGTCAGACTGAATAGCAGGTACAGCGTGCCGATGTCCTTGTGGTTGGTCGTCATCACCCAGCGCATGATGCCGCCGGGGTGGTGCGCGTGTTCGCCGTGGCCGTGATCGTGTACGTGTGCCGCTTCCATAATCT
Source organism: Burkholderiales bacterium (assembly GCA_035249725.1). Lineage (GTDB taxonomy): Bacteria > Pseudomonadota > Gammaproteobacteria > Burkholderiales > SG8-41 > DSOT01. Next base: position 37,679 of record DATFGD010000284.1, on the reverse strand, counting down.
CTCCTTACTTGCGTGCCGCCTTCACTTCGTCCGGGCTGACCATATCGCCGGTCTTGTTGTTCCACGAATTGCGTTCGTACGTCACCACCGCGGCGATCTCGACGTCGCTCAGCTGCTTGAACGGCGCCATTGCGGTGCCCGGCTTGCCGTTCAGCACGATGGCGAGGTGCGCGTCCTTCGGCCCGTTCACCATCTTCGAGCCGCTCAATGCGGGAAACGTGTTCGGCACGCCCATGCCATTGGCCTGGTGGCACGCCACGCAATTCGCCGCGTAAACCTTCTCGCCGCGCGCCTTCAGTTCGTCCATCGTCCACTTCTTGTCCGGCGCCTCGGCCGCCGCGACTTTTTTCACCTGCGCCTGCTTCTCCTTCACCCAGGCCTCGTATTTTTCCGGGGCAACCGCCTCGACGACGATCGGCATGAAGCCGTGATCCTTGCCGCACAGCTCGGCGCACTGCCCGCGGTAGGTCCCGGGTGTGTCAGCCTTGAACCAGGTGTCGCGCACGAAGCCGGGAATCGCGTCCTGCTTGATTCCAAGCGCCGGTACCCACCACGCGTGAATGACATCGTTGGCGGTCGCAATGATGCGGATTTTCTTGCCGACCGGCACCACCACCGGATTGTCGACCTCGAGCAGGTAGTGCTCGCCCTTGGCCGCGGTGCCCTCGATCTGCTCACGAGGGGTGGCGAGCGCGCTGTAGAAACTGATCCCTTCCTGGAGGTAATCGTAACCCCATTTCCACTGGTAGCCGGTCGCCTTGATGGTGATGTCGGGACTCGAGGTGTCCTTCATCGAAATCACCGTCTTCGTCGCCGGATAAGCCATGCCGATCAGGATGATGAAGGGAATGATGGTCCAGATGATCTCGACGGTGGTGTTCTCGTGAAACTGTTCGGCCTTGTGCCCCACCGACTTGCGGTGCTTCACGATGGCATAAGTCATGGCGCCGAACACCACGACAAAGATGGCGAGGATGATCCACATGATCAGGGTGTGCAGATCGTAGATCTCGCGGGCGATGATGCTCTGCGGCGGCTGCAGATTGTATTGAGCCGCAAGGCTCGTCTCCGCTACTAGCGCGGTAGCGGCCGCAAAAAATCGAGCCAACTTGCTGATCATGCTTCCCTCACCTGTGAATGGTCCTCTTTGGGCGACAAGCGCCGGCGGGTTCAGACACGCGCTTCAGCGAGCATCGTGAAGTACGCGCCCGAGCTGGCGGGCCACCGAGAGACGTTGTTCTTGGTTCAAGTGCCTTCCGATTTCGACTTCGCGACCGTGCGATCTCAACGCAAGACGGCCGCCCTTTCCATCGCACACGACCCGGGTCCAGTGCCGGTTGCAGTCGAAGCGGCTCAGTCGCCCGCCGTCCAGCACCTCCACCTCCACCCGGTCGCCCGCGATCGCAAGCCGCTCGTAGTCCATCGCATGGCGCTCTATGTAGCGAAACGCGAGGTACAGCACCAGCATTTCGACCCCGGCGAACGGCATGATCGGCCAGGCGCCGAAAACCAACGTGAATGCCAGTCCGATTCCGACCGAGACGAAAAAAACAAAACAAAAAACAAGCAGGCGGCCGGATGTGGACAGGGAGTTGTTGCGGCGAGCCGTAAACGCGAACTGACTCGCTCTCCCGGTATCGACGCATTCCATCCAGAGCGTCCTTGGTTACGAGCGCTGACACCCGAGCGAAATGGGCGAAATTTAGCACACCCGTCCAGGCGTCGCAACAAAACGCGGGTAGAAAACACATCGCCGAGGGAAGAAACGCATCACGACTTTTCGAGTAAACCATCGATGCAAAGCACGCTCGTGATATCCGGTTGCGGCGCCCGCTGAAATGGAATTCGTGCGATGCACGGCGCTGCGATGCGTTGCGCGAGCGTCGTGACGTTGTCTTCAGCCTGTTCCATATCGGGATCGATGTGGTTCGCGATCCAGCCCGCAAGTCGCAGCCTGCGGGCCTCGATCGCCTCCGCGGTGAGCAAGGCGTGGTTGAGGCAGCCGAGCCGCATACCGACCACCAGCACGACGGGAAGCCGCAACCGCGCCGCAAGATCGCTCGTATCTTCGCATTCGTTCAGCGGCACGCGAAAACCGCCAACCCCTTCGACGATCACGATATCGGCTTGACTGGCCAGCGTGCGATACGCATGTTCGATCGGCGCAAGCGCCATCCTGACGCCTGCACGCCTCGCCGCGATATGCGGTGCGATCGGGGCCTCGAAGCAGTAAACGTTGACGCTGTTGCGCGAAGCGGCAACGTTGCCGGCCGCGCGGAGCCGTTCCACGTCTTCATTGCGCAGTTCGCTGCCGTGGCGCTCAGCGCCTGCCGCGATCGGTTTCATCCCGATTGCGCGCAACCCGCGCGCTGCGAATGCACGGAGAAGGGCGCACGCGGCGAGCGTTTTTCCCACGCCCGTGTCTGTGCCGGTGATCAAAATTCCCCTTGCAGTCCCGGCGGCCATGTTCAGCGCGCCGCGTGCGGCTTGATCTCGATCACGGGCCGGCCATGGGGTGCGAGGCGCGGGAGCGGCTTCCACGCATGTCCATACACCACTTCAAAGGTGGCCGGTAATGTGCCGTCACGGCGGAAGCGTTCGTAGTTCTGCATCACCGCGGCCATACGCCGCTTGCCGTAGAGTCCGCCCGGACGCCCGCGCGTCACGTTGTGCGCCCCGATCGCCTTCAGCTCGCGCATCAATTGGCGCACATCGGCGTAGGTGAGCGTGACGTACTCCATATCCATTACCGGATCGCCGAAGCCGCCGGTAACGAGCAGGTCGCCGATATCGTGCATGTCGACGAACCGGTTCACGTGGGTATGGCGGTCGGTGTCGCGATAGGCCTGCCGCAATTCGCGCAGCGTGTCGGGTCCGAAGGTGCTGAACATGAGGAGCCCCCCGGGCATCAGCACGCGCCGCATTTCGACCAACGTGCGCGGGAGGTCGTTCACCCACTGCAGCGCGAGGTTGGACCAGATCATCCCGAACGCCTCGCCGGCAAAGGGCAGCCGCTCGATATCCGCGCATACCGGCTGCGCGGCGTGCGCGAGCCATCCCTTCCACCACGGAAGCCGCCTGCAGCCGCGCTTCAACATGGCGAGCGCGATGTCCAGTGCGATGACCTTCGCGTGCGGATAGTGCTTTTGCAGTCCGGGCAGCGCGTTTCCGGTGCCGCTTCCCGCGTCCAGTATCGCTGCAGGGCTGTGCTTGATGTATTCCAGGCGCGCGAGCATGCGACTGCATACTTCGTTTTGCAGCACCGCGGCCGCATCGTACGTCGCCGCGGCTTGTTCAAAGGCGCGCCGCAGCGAGCGCTTGTCGATCAGCAAATCATCGCTCATCAAAGAAACGCGCGAGCTGGGCGCACGCGTCCTCGGGATCCGACGCGAACGGCGCGTGTGCCGCGTTTGCCATTAATGAAATACGCCCGTTCGGCAAGCGCTGCGCGAGGTATTCGCCGGCCGCAAGCGGCACCACCCGATCGCGTGCGCCGTGTATCAGCAGCGCCGGTTGCGTGATGTGCGGCAGGACGCTGCGAAGATCGGTTCGCAGCAAGAGTGTCAATCCAAGCTGCAGCGCGGTTGCATCCGGTTGGTGTGGCCGCTGCGACAGCGTCTGCCGCAGATGGCGCACGACGCGCGCGGCGCGTACGTCACCCCGCGCCTGTAGCGTGATGTAACGAGTGAGGACTGCAGCCGGCTCGCGCACCAGGCCGCGTGCGAAGTCGTGCACAGCGCGTGCCTCGAGCCCATGCGGCCAGTCCGCCCGCTGCACAAAGCAAGGATTCGTCGCAATCAACGCAAGCCGCGCGACCTGCCGCGGCGCACGCCGTGCCCAGGCGAGTGCGACAGCACCGCCGAGCGACCAGCCGCACACCATGCACGCTTTGGGCGCCCATGCTGCGACGCGTTCGGCGATCGCCTCGACCGTCCCCGCATCGTGGGATTGCACCTCACCCGAGTACGGCAGCCCCGGCGCGTGCACGCGAAAATGCCGGTCAAGCAAGGGGGCGACTTCACGCCACACGTGGGGGGTCGTGCCCCAGCCGTGCAGAAGCACGATGTCCGGACGCGCGCCGTTTACGCCGGCAGCGCTCATGAGCGGGCGACGTCGTTGAGCGCATCGACCAGCTTCGCTGCTTCGTCTTCGCCATGCGCCGCGGAGAGCGAGATACGCAGCCGGGCGGTGCCGCGCGGCACGGTCGGCGGCCGGATCGCAGGCACGAGCAGCCCGCGTTGCGCGAGCTTTTCACTGACCGCGAGCGCAGCCGCGTTTTCGCCGATGACCAGCGCTTGTATGGCGGTTTGAGAGGCAAGGAGGCGCCATCGCCCTGCGCGCAGTCCGGTTGCGACGATGGCAACGAGCCGCTTCAAACGTTCGCGGCGCCACTCTTCGCCCTCGATCAGCTCGAGACTTTTCAGGACGGCGATTGCCAGCACCGGTGGTGTCGCGGTGCTGTAAACATAAGTCCGTGCGCGCTGTACGAGAAATTCGATCAACGGCGCCTGCCCCGCCACGAAAGCACCGAATACGCCCGCCGCCTTGCCCAGGGTCGCCATATGAATGACGTGCGGAGAAGCAAGCTTGCAATGTGCGAGCGCGCCCCGGCCGCCTTCTCCCAGTACGCCGAAACCGTGGGCGTCATCCACCAGCAGCCAGGCATCGTAGCGCTCGGCAAGCTCGATCAGTGCGGCGAGCGGCGCGATATCACCATCCATACTGAACACGCCGTCGGTGACGATCAATCGGCGACGCGCAGACGTAGCGGCCAAAAGTCTTTCCAGTGCTTCGATATCTCCATGCGCGTAGCGCAGGAAGCGCGCGCGGGACAGCAGGCACGCATCGTTCAGAGAAGCGTGATTGAGCCGGTCTGCGAAGACGGCATCGTCGCGACCGACGAGCGCCGTAACGACGCCGATATTCGCCATGTAGCCGGTGGAAAAAAGTAGCGCGCGCGGCAGACCGATAAAGCGGGCGAGCGCCTGCTCCAGCGCTGCATGCGCCTCACCATGCCCCAACACCAGATGCGAAGCCCCGGCGCCTACGCCACAGCGTGTAACGCCCTCCTGCACCGCCTGCACGAGGCGCGGATCGCTCGCCAGACCGAGGTAATCGTTGCTGCAAAATGCGACGTAGCTGCGCCCGTCGACGGTGACGCGAGCGGACTGCGGCGACTGAAGCAGCCGGCGCGTGCGCTTCAGCCCCCGTGCATCGAGTTCCGCCAACTCATCCGCAAGGGCGGACAGCATCATGCCATCGTATGCAACCCCAACTTGGCGAACAGCGCCTGGTCGCGCTCGACGTCGGGGTTGCCGGTGGTGAGCAGCCTGTCACCGTAGAAAATCGAATTGGCTCCGGCGAGAAAGCAGAGCGCCTGAACGCTCTCTGGCATTTCCTCGCGCCCCGCGGACAGGCGCACCATCGCTTTGGGCATCGTAATGCGTGCGCAGGCGATCGTTCGGACGAACTCCAGCGGATCGAGACGCTCCGCGCCGTAAAGCGGCGTGCCTTCAACCTGCACCAGGTTGTTGATCGGCACCGACTCCGGATAAGGATCCATGTTCGCCAGTTGCGCGATGAGCGCAGCCCGGCTGCGGCGCGACTCCCCCATGCCGATAATGCCGCCGCAACACACGTGCAGGCCGACCGCGCGCACACGGGCCAGCGTGTCGAGCCGATCGTCCTGGCTTCGGGTCGTGATGATCCCGGCGTAGCGCTCGGCGTCGGTATCGATATTGTGGTTGTAGTAGTCGAGTCCGGCTGCCTTGAGCGCTTCCGCCTGTCCGGGCTTCAGCAGTCCGAGCGTCGCACAGGTTTCCATACCCAGCGCGCGCACCGCCTTCACCATGGGTATTACCTGCGCCAGATCCCGGCCCTTCGGTCCCCGCCACGCCGCGCCCATGCAAAAGCGCGTGGCGCCGTTCTCCTTCGCTGTGCGTGCCGCCTCGACCACCTGATCGAGCGACAGGAGATCCTGATTCTCGATGCCGGTGTGATAGCGCGCTGCCTGAGGGCAATAACCGCAGTCTTCCGGACAGCCGCCCGTCTTGATGGAAAGCAGCGTCGAGAGCTGCACGGCATTGGGATCGAAGTGCGCACGGTGCACGGATTGCGCACGGTAGAGGAGATCGTTGAACGGCAATTCATGGAGCCGTTCCACATCGGCAACCGGCCATCGCGGCTGCGAACCTGAACCCGTGTCAGCGAGATCGGCTTGGGTATCGTTAATCGTCAATGCATCCATGGACCGGAAATCCTCGGCGAACGAAGGGGGATGGCAACGCGTCGCATCATCGCGAATGGGCTTTTGCTTGTCAAATCTTCATCATGCCTTATTGAACCGATGCGCAATTTTTGCGCGTGCCCTGCTGCCGCAGTACTGCCTGCTGTGCCGCGCGCGCAGCGGCATCGAGCCGGTGTGCGCCGCATGCGACGCAGCCCTGCCCCGCCTTCCGGCATCGCGATGCAGCGGGTGCGCGCTGCCCGTCATCGGTGCCAGCGCTTGCGGTGCATGTCTTACGCGCCGGCCTCGTTACGACAGAACGTCGGCGGTTTTCAGCTACAGTTTTCCGCTGAACGCACTGGTGCAGGCATTGAAGTACGGCGGCGATCTCGTCGTGGCGCGCGTTCTGGGAGAGGCGCTGGCTAAGGAAGTGGCCGCAGAAGGCGTGGACGTAATCGTTCCAATGCCCTTGTCCGTCCAGCGCCTGCGGGAGCGCGGATTCAACCAGGCGCTGGAGATCGCGCGCTTCGTTTCGCGTGCGACTGGAATACCGATCGCAACGGATGCTTGCCGTCGCGTCGTCGATACCGCTGCACAGGCGGCGCTGCCATGGAATGCGCGGGCGCGCAACGTTCGTGGCGCTTTCGTATGCGACGCGGATTTGCGCGACCGGACGGTGGCGATCGTCGATGATGTCATGACGACCGGCGCGACACTCGACGAACTGGCGAAGAATATCCGGCGCGCGGGGGCGCGGGAAATCCGGGTCTGGGTCGTCGCGCGGGCGCTCAAGCAGGACCAGGCGTTCGGCGTTAAGCTTTGACAGTGCTCGACATCGTTCTGTATGAACCGGAGATCCCGCCCAATACGGGAAATGTAATACGGATTGCCGCCAATACCGGCGCGCGCCTGCACCTCGTGCAGCCCATGGGCTTCACACTCCGCGATCGGCAACTGCAGCGCGCGGGTCTGGACTATCAAGCGCTGACCGCGCTCACCGTGCACGCGGACTGGCGCGCGTGCTGCGCGTCATTGAGCGGCCGGCGCATGTTCGCGGTGACCACGCGCGCGGCGCAGCACTACCATCAACCGGAATACCGCCCGGAAGATGTCTTCGTATTCGGCCCGGAGACCCGTGGTCTGCCGGCAGAGGTCCTCACCGCGTTTCCGCCGGAGCAGCAGATTCGGCTACCGATGCGCAGTGGCAGTCGCAGTCTCAATCTATCCAATGCGGTGGCCGTCATCGTCTACGAAGCGTGGCGCCAGCTGGGCTTCCCGCACGGACAGTAGAACCGGGTCAGTTCCAGTACTCCGCTTTGGGTTCGCGCTGCAGCAGTTCCTGCACTGCGGGTTTCGCGGCGGCGGGGTCCTCGAGCACGCGACAAACACCGCGCGTGATGGGCATGTCGACACCCAGCTCGGACGCAAGATGCATGATGGCGCGCGCGGTGCAAACGCCCTCGGCAACGTGGCCCAGATTATTCAGGATCGCGTTGAGCGGCTTGCCCTGTCCGAGACTGAGTCCCACCCGGCGATTGCGCGACAAGTCCCCGGTGCAGGTCAGGACGAGATCGCCCACGCCCGCGAGGCCCATGAACGTTTCGGCGCGCCCGCCGAGCCGCACGCCGAGGCGCGTCATTTCCGCCAGTCCGCGCGTGATGAGCGCCGCACGCGCGTTCAGGCCGAGTGCGAGCCCGTCACAGATGCCCGCCGCAATCGCCATCACGTTCTTCACTGCACCCGCGACCTCAACGCCGGGCACGTCGCCGCCGGAGTACACCCTCAACGCAGGAGAGTGCAATTCGCGTGCCGTTGCACGTGCGAACTCCGCGTCAGATGAAGCAAGGGTAAGCGCGGTAGGCAGCCCGCGCGCTACCTCTTCGGCGAAGCTCGGGCCTGAAAGTACGCCGTGCGGCGCAGCCGCGCCCAGCACGTCCGCGTGAACCTGATGCGGAAGTTTCGCCTGTTCGGTCTCGAATCCCTTGCAGAGCCATACAACCGGCGCGGCACAGCGCGCGTCCTGCAACCGCGTGAGCGTTTCACGCAGTCCGTTGCTCGTCACGGCGGCGAGAACCAGGCGCACGCCCGAAATCGCAACCCGCAGCTCATCTTCTACAGCGACATTGTCAGGCAGAACGAAGCCGGGCAAATAGCGGTGATTGGTGTGCGTGTTACGAATCTCCGCGCACAACGCGGCGTTTCGCATCCACAACGCGATTTCATGGCGTTGCGCAAGGCTGATGCCGACCGCAGTACCCCAGGCACCCGCGCCAAGAACCGCTATTTTCATTGCCGGTTATGCGCCCCACACGTCGGCAGCCTTGATGTATCCGGCCTGCCCATCGCGGTGCTTTACCCGCAGCCATCCGCCCGTCGCGGCATCCTCGAACTCGAGTATCACGTTCTGCTCGGCCTGGAACACGACGGGGGAGGCATCGTCAGGGGCCTGACGCACAGCCGCGAACGGAACCTTGACCATCACCGTTCGCCGGTCGGCCAGCGCCTTGCTTTCGACCCAGGTGAGTTCGCCGTTCGCATCGCGCACTTTCACCCAGCGTTCGAGCACGACTACGACTTCGAGCGGATAACCGCGGTTCACGACGTAAAGCCGTCTCGCCTTGTCCGAGGGCGCGTCGTAGAGTACCGCCGCGTTCGCGCCGATGGAGCGGAACTGCGCCCACGCGGTACTCGCTGCGAGCACCGAGAGCACCGCGGCTGCTGCAACGATAGCATGGCGCGTACGATCGGTCGTCATGTGCCCTCAATGGGCCGGTGGTGCGCTCGGCTGCTCACGCAACTGCTCCTGGCGCTGCTGATAGATCGTCTCGAAACTCATGTGCTGCAGCACGACAGGTGGGAACCCGGCCCGCGTGACAGTGCTCGCGACAGCCTCCCGCGCATACGGCAAGAGCGTGTTGGGGCAGACGATGCCGAGCACCGCTTCCAATTCGGACGTGGGCACGTTCACGATCTCGAAAATGCCCGCCTGTGCCGCCTCTACCAGAAAGACGGTCTTGTCGTCGATCTTTGCCGTGACCGTAACGGTGAGCACGACCTCGAACAATCCGGGTTGCCCCAGCGGCCGTGCCTCATTGTGCAGATTGACGTCGACCTGCGGCGCGTCGCGTTCGAGAAAAATCTGCGGCGCGTTCGGTATCTCGAGCGACATGTCCTTGAGGTAGATCTTCTGGATGCCGAATGCGGGCTGCTGGGGTTCACTCATGATCTGTCCCGAAATGGATTAGCGAGCGTCGTAGAAATGCCTGACGCCGCTCTGCCCTCACCCCCGCCCCTCTTCCGCGTCGCGGGCGAGGGTGCGCCGAAACGTGGAGCAGGGGCCCCACTTGTGGGGATGCGACCGTGAAGGCGCACATAAGCACGCGGGCAGTACTTCGGCGCTGCATTCCGCTTCGAGGTCGCATCCATCGGCCACGGCCGACGGAACCTGCTCCGCCCTCCGCGGGCGATTTGTGGTGCAGACGGTTGTCAACTATTCGCACGAGGATCAATAACGGCGGAAAGTCAGTCCGCCGACGTGAGCAGATGGTCGAGCCGCCCGGCTGCATCGAGCGCGGCGAGTTCGTCGAAGCCGCCGACATGCGTATCGCCGATATAGATCTGCGGAACGGTACGGCGGCCGGTCCGCTTCACCATCTCCGCGCGCCGGGAGGGTTCCAGATCCACCCGGATCTTGTCGATCGCTGCCACCCCCTTCGCGCGCAGCAAGCGTTCCGCCATCTGGCAATAAGGGCACACCGCGGTACAGTACATGCTCACGACGGTCGTCATTTTTCGAGCGGCATGCCCGCTTGCTGCCATGCTGCGATACCGCCGCGCAGCGGGACGACTTCACCGAACCCGTGCTTGCGCATAAGCGCGGCGGCACTTGCGGCGCGCGTGCCCGCGCGGCACGCCACGACGAGCGGACGCGACTTGAATTTCTCCAGCTCCTTCATCCGCTCGATGAGCTGGCTTTCGGGTATGTGCCGGGCATTAGTGATATGGCCGGAGGCATATTCGGCCGCATCCCGCACGTCGATCACGACCGCGTCGCGCCGATTGATGAGCTGCACGGCTTCGAGCGGTCCCACGTCGTTGCCCGGGCGCACCAGCCGGCTGAAAAGCGGCCACACCAGCATGCCGCCGGTCACCACGGCCGTGCCGAAGAGCACCAGATGAAAGGGATTTTTGACGAGAAACGCCAGGAACTGCTCCAAACTTGGACTCCAGGAAGACGAGCGTGTCGAATTTGGGGTCGCTTATTTTATCAGAGGGCAGCGGCGGCGGGACGAGGCGCGGCCCGGCAAAATCGTGTAGGCCTCGCAGAACGCCACACGCAAGTTTCGGCTCAAAGCAACAGGCGATCGATCGCGACGTACTATATACTCGACTCGCCGCCCGCTGTGACTCACAACGAATCGCGTGACGAATCATGAAAGTAACGCCCGTCCTTTTGATCGTACTCGACGGCTTCGGCTATCGCGAGGAATGTGAGGACAACGCGATCTGCCAGGCGCGCAAGCCGCACTGGAACGTGTTGTGGGAGACGTATCCGCATGCCACGATAGACGCGTCGGAAAAATGGGTCGGTCTGCCGAAGGACCAGATGGGCAACTCCGAAGTGGGCCACATGAATATGGGCGCGGGACGCGTCGTCTATCAGGACTACACGCGCATCGAGGCTGCCATCGAGAACGGTGAGTTTTTCGCAAATCCAGTCCTCACGAAGGCGGTCGATACCGCACGCGACAACGGCCGTGCGCTGCACATACTGGGACTCGTTTCGCCAGGCGGCGTGCACAGCCATGAGTCGCAGATCCACGCGCTGCTCGACCTGGCGGCGCGCGGGGCCGCAAAGCAGGTCTACGTACACGCCTTTCTCGACGGCCGGGACACGCCGCCCAGAAGCGCCGAGGCTTCGCTCGCCGCGCTGACGCGCAAGTGCGAAACCCTCGGAAATGCGCGCATCGCCTCGATTTGCGGGCGCTATTACGCGATGGACCGCGACCAGCGCTGGGAACGCGTGGCAACCGCTTACGATCTCATCACCCGAGGCGAGGCCGCCTTTCGAGCACCGAGCGCCGTGGCGGGTTTGAAGCTGGCGTACGCGCGCGACGAGTCCGACGAATTTGTCAAAGCAACAGTAATCGCCCCGGAAGGCGGGGAAGCGGCGCGAATGAGCGATGGCGATGCGGTGGTATTCATGAATTTTCGCGCCGACCGCGCGCGCCAGCTGACGCGGGCGCTTACCGAACCGGATTTCAATGGCTTCGAGCGCGCGACAGTCCCCCGCCTCGGCTATTACTGCACGCTCACGTGCTATGGCGAGGACTTCAGCCGCATTCCGGCCGCCTTTCCGCCGCAGTCGGTCGCCAACGGCTTCGGCGAATACGTGTCGCGGCTGGGGCTCAAGCAGCTGCGCATCGCGGAGACCGAGAAGTATGCGCACGTTACGTATTTCTTCAACGGCGGCATCGAGAAGCCGTATCCCGGTGAGGACCGCATCATGGTACCTTCGCCCAAGGTCGCGACATACGATCTCAAGCCGGAGATGAGCGCGTACGAAGTCACGCAAAAACTGGTCGATGCGATCAAGCGCCGCAACTACGATGCCATCGTATGCAACTACGCCAATGGCGACATGGTCGGCCACACCGGCAACCTGGCCGCAGCCACGCGCGCGATCGAAGTACTCGACGAATGCGTCGGGCAGGTAGTGACCGCGATGCGCGAGGCCGGCGGTGAGGTGCTGATTACCGCTGATCACGGAAATGCGGAAACCATGCGGGATCCCAAATCCGGCCAGCCGCACACCGCGCATACATTGAATGTCGTGCCGTTGCTCTACGTGGGGCGTAAAGCCCGAATCGTCGAGCGCGGGGCGCTGCAGGACATCGCGCCTACGCTGCTCGCCATGATGGGCCTCGAGCAGCCTGCGGAAATGACCGGAAAGGCGCTGATACGCTTCGCGTGAGGCTGGCCCGCTACGCACGCGTGTCGCTTGCGCTGCTCGCCGCCGCGGCCGCTCCGGCGGCGCACGCTGCAGCCGTGGCGGACGCCCGCAATGAACTGCGCGATCTGCGCGCCCGCATCCAAACCCTGCAGGAGAAACTGCGGGACGCCGAAGCGAGCCGCACCGAAGCAGCCGATGCGCTCAAGGCATCCGAACTCGCCATTTCGGATGCGAACCGCCGCCTGCGGGAAATTGCGCTTGAGTCGCGTGAACTGAGCCGGCAGCAAGCCGAATTGCATGCCCGCACACGCGCCGCTGAAGGCGCCGTGCGCCATCAGCAAGCCCTGCTCGAGGGCCTGCTCTACCGGCAATACGTGGGGGGACGCAGCGCGCCGCTGCGGCTGCTGCTGAGCGGGGAGGATCCCAACCGCGTCGCGCGCACACTGCAGTACTTGAGCTATATCACACGTGCGCGCGCCGACATCATCGAAGAGCTGCGTAAAAGCCTGTCGCAGCTGCGCGCGCTGGCACATGAAACGGAAATCAAGGCTTCCGAACTTGCTGCGCTCTCCGAGAACGCGGCGGCGCAGCGACAGCGCCTCGAACACGAAAAAAGCGCTCGCAGCAAAGTCCTTGCTCGCATCTCGCGCCAGATCGGGCAGCAGCAGCGTGAAATCGGCACGCTGAAGCGCAATGAAAACCGGCTCACCCGGCTCATAGAGGAACTCGGGCGCATCGTCATCCGCAAACCGGCCGCGCCGCGCGTGCGCAACGAGCGCGTGCCGGACGCCGCATCGAGCAGCGGCCCTTTCGAGCAGCTCAAAGGGCGGCTCAAGCTGCCGGTGCGCGGGGAACTCAGCAACCGTTTCGGCAGTCCACGACCCGGAGGCGGAGTCACCTGGAAAGGATTGTTCATCGCGGCGCGGGCCGGCGAGGAAGTGCGCGCCATTGCAGCCGGCAGGGTCGTTTTTGCCGACTGGTTGCGCGGCTTCGGCAATCTACTCATCATCGACCACGGCGGCGCTTACATGAGCCTGTACGGCAACAATGAAACGCTGTACAGCCGCGTAGGCGATGCGATTCGAGGTGGTGACCCCGTCGCCACAGTGGGCAATAGCGGCGGTAACGCGGATTCAGGTTTATACTTCGAGTTGCGGCACGAAGGCAGGCCGCTCGACCCGCTGCGGTGGGTGGACATTCAATGAAGGCACAAGCGTCACAAGTGGGGCGAAGGAGCCACGCAATGCGTAACAAACTGCATCACATCGGTCTGATCGTGCTCGGCATCCTGATGGGGGTCGCGATCAGCCTCAATTTTTCCGCCGTTGCGCAGAAGGACGCGAACTTTGCGCCGCTGCCGATCGAGGAGCTGCGTGCGTTTACCGAAGTATTCGGGCGCGTGAAGAGCGATTACGTCGAGCCGGTCGAAGACAAGCGACTCATCACGCAGGCAATCAATGGCATGCTGACGGGGCTCGATCCGCATTCCGCTTATCTCGACCAGGAGGCGTTCCGCGAGCTGCAGGTCGGAACCCAAGGCGAATTCGGCGGCCTTGGGATCGAAGTGGGCATGGAGGAAGGCTTCGTCAAAGTCATCGCCCCGATCGATGACACGCCCGCCGCGCGCGCTGGAGTCAAGGCGGGTGACCTCATCGTCAAGCTCGACGATGCTTCGGTCAAAGGCATGACGCTCACCGACGCGGTGAAACGCATGCGCGGCAAACCGAATACTCAGATCACCCTGACCATCGTGCGCAAGGGCGAGACCAAGCCCGTCGTGGTGACGATCACGCGCGCGGTCATCAAAGTGCAGAGCGTCAAGGCGAAACTGCTCGAGCCCGGCTATGCCTATTTCCGGGTCAGTCAGTTCCAGGAGCATACCGGAGAAAACCTGGCTGCCTCGATCACACGGCTGGTCAAGGAAAACCAGGGCTCGATGAAGGGGATCGTGCTGGACCTGCGCAACGATCCAGGCGGTTTGCTCAACAGCGCCGTTGCGGTATCGGCCGCGTTTCTTCCGCCCGGCGCGCTGGTGGTTTATACCGACGGCCGCACGGAAGATTCGAAAATGAAACTCAGCGCGAATCCCGAAAATTACCTGCGTGGGCGCAGCAAGGACGACTATCTCAAGAAGCTGCCGCCCGAAGCCAAGAACGTGCCGATGGTGGTACTCGTGAACGGCGGTTCGGCATCGGCTTCGGAGATCGTCGCAGGCGCGCTGCAGGATCACCGGCGTGCGGTCGTCATGGGACAGCCGACGTTCGGCAAAGGCTCGGTGCAAACCATATTGCCGCTCGGCAACAACACGGCGATCAAGCTCACGACCGCGCGCTACTACACGCCGAGCGGGCGTTCGATCCAGGCCAAGGGCATCGTGCCGGACATCCCGCTCGACGATTCGGCCACGGACAAGACCGCGGGGCTGCGGCTGCGCGAAGCGGATCTGACGAAGCATCTCACGGACATCACCAAGGAAAAGGAGCAGGCCGAGGAGAAAGCCGAGAAACAGGCGGCGGCGGTGAAGTACGACTTCACGCCAGCACCGCGCCCCAAGGATCTGGATGACAAGGCAACGCGGCCGGAGCCGGGCGAGATCGTATCGAAGAACGATTACGAGCTCAACCAGGCGATCGCATTCCTGAAGAGCCGCACGCTGGCCCGCGCGAACTAGCGCGACGGCGCCCGCGCGCAGCGAAGAAAATGCCCGGCACCGCCGGGCATTTCATTTTGAGCGTATGAACGACGACCAGCTACTGCGCTACAGCCGGCATATCCTGCTTCCGGAGATCGGTATCGAAGGACAGGAAAAGCTGCTTGCCGCACGCGCGCTGGTGATCGGCGCCGGCGGACTGGGGTCCCCGGTGGCGCTCTATCTCGCTTCGGCAGGCGTGGGCCACATCACGCTCTGCGACGGCGACGATGTCGATCTCACCAATCTGCAGCGCCAGATCGTGCATCGCACAGGCGCGATCGGCAAAAAGAAGGTGGACTCGGCGCGCGCGACGCTCGCTGAGATCAATCCGGAAGTGCGCGTGACCGCACTCCCAGAACGTGTCGGCAGTGAACAGCTCGATCCGCTCGTCTCGCAAGCCGATGTCGTCATCGACGGCTGCGACAATTTCGCCACCCGGCACGCGGTAAACCGGGCGTGCGTCAAGTCGCGCAAGCCGCTCGTATCAGGCGCAGCCCTCCGTTTCGACGGGCAGGTGGCGGTATTCGATCTGCGCGATCGTACATCACCGTGTTATCACTGCCTGTTTGCGGAGGCGGGGGAGAACGAGGACGTGCGCTGTGCAGTGATGGGCGTCTTTGCGCCGCTTGTGGGTATCGTCGGCTCGATACAGGCCGCGGAGGCGCTGAAACTCATCTCGGGCGCGGGAGAAACGCTCGTCGGTCAGCTACTCGTGCTGGATGCACTCACCATGCAAACGCGCACGGTCCGGTTTCGCAAAGATTCCGCCTGCCCAGTGTGCGCTGACCGCAGCGCTGAATCCTCTACGTAGGCTGCGCGTCCAACGAAGCGGGGTCCACGCCTGGCGCATAACCCGTCGCGCCGCCCTCGGGCGCTGACGTGGGCGTGGCCGGGCGCGCAGCGATCGCTTCGAGGTCCGCGACAACCTGCGCGAGATCGGGGCCCGTGCGCCCGAGCAACTGCAGCAGCAGCCGGGCGGGAAAATCGGCCAGCGATTCGGCGCGATTACTGCGTATGCGCGATGCAGCCTCGAGCGTGGGCCGGAAATGCGTCGCCTTGAATCCGGCCTTCGAGTTTTCCATTGCATCGATGATTGCATTCTGTGCACGCGCGATACCGAGCAGGATCTCCGCGAGTTGTTGCGTCGTCACGTTCGACATGATTGTCCCCTAAGACGGCCTAACATAAATGAACCGGCCGGCCGCTGCATCATGCCATCACGCCTTCCAGCAGTTGCCGCCATTGCTTGCCCCACAGCTCCACCGGATCGCGCTTGAATCCGCTCTTCGCGAATTGATGCCAGCGTCCGGTCACAAAACTCATCAGCAGGTTGGCCTGCGCCGCCACGTCCAGTTCCGCGATCAATTCCTTCTGCGTAACGCCGAAGCGCAGCGCCTGCTTCAACGCCGCTTCGATGCGATCGTGCACCTGGTTGATCCGCGACTGCAGGCGCTCGTCTTCAGTCACCAGCGCATCGCCGATCAGCACCCGCGTCATACCGCGGTTCTTCTGCGCGAATCCGAGCAGCACGCCGACGATGGCCTCGATCTGGCGCACTCCGCTCTTCTCTTCGCTCGTGATGCGGTTCATCAGCCCGAAGAGCGAACTCTCGATGAAGTCGATGAGCCCCTCGAACATCTGCGCCTTGCTGGTGAAGTGCCGGTAAAGCGCGGCTTCCGATACATCGAGCCGCGCGGCAAGCGCGGCGGTGGTGATGCGCTCCGCAGCCGGACTCTCCAGCATTTGCGCCAGAGTGTGCAGAATCTGCGTTTTCCTCTCCCCCGTCCTCGCTCCCATCCCCCACCTCGCTCGGATCGCAGCGACCCGCTGGCGCGATCCTCATTGTAGCCGCGCCAGCATGCGCGGCAACTGCCCGATATTCGAAATGCTCAAGTCAACGTAGCCGGGCGCTTTTGCGGCGGCGCTGACCCACACCGTTTTCATACCCAGTTTCTTGGCGGTCCGCAGATTGCAGAGCGTGTCTTCCACCATGATGCAGCGCTGCGGCCGCAGATGGTTCGCGCGGGTAAGTCGCAGAAAGCCGTAGCAGTCCGGCTTCGGGCGGTAGCGCGTGTACTCGATCGAGGCCACGCCGTCGAAGAGGTCTGCAATGCACAGCGCTTTGAGCACTGCGCGGGAATAATGCACCGGTGCATTGGAGAACACGAACTTGCGTCCGGGCAGGCGCCTGAGCACGCTGCGCAATTGCGGCTCGCACACGAGCATGCGGGCGAGATCGTCGAAACGATGCGTGTCCTGCAGGAAATGACGCGGATCCGTTCCGTGATGGCGCATGAGGCCGAGCAGCGTCGCGCCGTAGCGCATCCAGTAGTGGCGCCGCAATTCCGTCGCCGCGATTTCGTCGAGCCCGAGGTGCGTCTGAAGGTACGCCGTCATCGCACGGTTGATGTGCGGGAAGATGTGCGGCGCCGCATTGTGCAGTGTGTTGTCGAGATCGAATATCCACGATTTTTCCCACACTACTTCTTTCCTCAGGGCGCGCTCGCGCTTGGGCTCAACGTCGCCGGATAAGCGTGCCCACGCCCTCGTTCGTAAGAATTTCCAGCAACAGCGCGTGGCCGACCCGGCCATCGATGATGTGGCACGTGTTGACGCCGTTCTTTACCGCGTCGAGCGCTGAACTGATTTTGGGCAGCATGCCCCCGGAAATGGTGCCGTCGGCGAATAGCTCGTCGACCTTCCGCGCCGTGAGGCCGGTCAGCAGGTTGCCGTTTTTGTCGAGGACGCCGGACGTATTGGTGAGCACGACCAGCTTCTCCGCCTTCAGGACTTCGGCAACCTTGCCGGCGACGAGATCGGCGTTGATGTTGTAGGACTCCCCCTTGGCTCCGAAACCGATCGGTGCGATGACGGGAATGAAGCCTCCCGCGAGCAGCGTCTCGATGACGCGGGGATCAATCGCGTCCACCTCGCCCACCTGCCCGATATCCAGCTTTTCATCGGATTCCCCCGGTCCGCGCACGAGCATTTTCCTCGCACGGATGAAGGCGCCATCCTTGCCGGTGAGCCCCACCGCATGCCCGCCATGCTGATTGATCAGGTTGACGATCTCCTTGTTGACCTGACCGCCGAGCACCATTTCGACGACGTCCATGGTCTCGGCATCCGTCACCCGCATGCCCTGCACGAACTCGCCCTTCTTGCCGACGCGTTTCAGAAGATCATCGATCTGCGGTCCGCCGCCGTGCACGACCACCGGGTTCATGCCCACGAGCTTCAGCAGAACGACGTCGCGCGCGAAATCCTCCTTGAGCTGGCCGTCGATCATGGCGTTACCGCCGTATTTGACGACGATCGTCTTGCCGTGAAAGCGCTGGATGTAAGGCAGCGCCTCCGTCAGGACCTTGGCTTTCGGCGCGCCGGAGGTGCTATTGAGCGGCATTTACATGAGCGGATGTGAGGGCACACTCATTGTACACGAGCAGATAGAAGGCGACAGACGTACAGCCCTGTCGCCTTCTTTCGGAAGCGCCGCGCAACAAGTCGGCGCATGCAACCGGCGGCGGCCCGCCGGCTGCCTTACTGGACGGTGATGCGCTTCGCCGCGACTACGGCCTTCTTCGGCAGCCTCACTTCCAGGATGCCGTTCTCGTATCTGGCCTGCGCGGTTGCCTCATCGACCGGCTGCTCGAGCGTAAAGGCGCGATAGACCTTGCCGTAGTAGCGTTCGGTCCGCAGCTGCCGCTCTCCGTTCTTCACGTCCTTTTCCTTCTTGACTTCCGCACCGATTGCGACGTGTTCGCCATCGATCGTAATGCTGATGTCTTCCTTTTTCACGCCGGGAATTTCGGCGTGCACGACGTAGGCATTGTCGTTTTCGGTCACGTCCACGCGAAATTGCGCTGCAGCGGCCGGGCCTTCAAAGCTGACCGGGCGCACGAAAAAACCGCGGAACAGTTCATCGAAGGCATCTTCGATCGGGCTTACGCGAGTAATGTTTGCCATAATGTTCTCCTTGATCATGAATGGGCGCCGGGCGCCATGGCTGGAATATGGGACCCGCGTGCGTCTTTTCAAGAGCGTATGCCGGCATTGATTGCATATCCCCTGCAAAAGCTCTAGATTCCTGATTCGCTGGGGATAACCCGGATCCTTGCAGATGGCTGCGAATCAGACTACGAAAACGGCGGTAGACGAATCGGGCCCGGCCGCGTTCGAGGAATTCCGCGGTTATCTGCTCCGCTATGCGCTGCTGCAGCTGCGGGATCCCGCCGCGGCGGAAGACGCGGTTCAGGAGACGCTGCTGGCCGCGATCCAGGCGAGCGGCCGCTTCTCGGGGAAGTCCTCGGTGAAGACCTGGCTCACCGGCATCCTCAAGCACAAGATCATCGACCACGTACGCCGCCAGAGCCGTGAACAGCCGCTGCTGGCAGACGGTGATTCCGAGCGCAGCGAAGCGGAGATGGTAGACGCGCTTTTTGCCGCCGACGGGCACTGGCGCGATGCGCCGGCGAGCTGGGGTGATCCGGACCGCGCCTTCGAGAACCGCCGATTCTGGGAAGTATTCGAGATGTGCGCCAGCATGATGCCGCCCCGCATGGCCCGGATATTCGCGATGCGGGAAGTGCTGGACCTTTCCACCGAAGAAATCTGTAAGGAACTCGATATCACGGCGACGAACTGCTGGGTGTTGCTGCACCGGGCCCGGCTCAGCCTGCGCGCGTGCCTCGAAACGAAATGGTTTGGTAAATCATGAGGCTGATTCCGTCCTGCCGGGAGGTTTCCGAATTGCTGTCCCAGGCGCAGGACCGTCCTTTGACCTGGCGGGAACGATTCGCGGTGCACGTTCACCTGCCGCTGTGCGTCGCCTGCCGCAATTTCCGCGCGCAGCTTGGCGTGCTGCGCGCCGCCATGCAGCGTTACCTGGATCGCGGGGACGTATCGCGCTAGTGTGCGTGGCCGTGAGCGTCGGCGGCGATTGCGCGCACTTCGACCTGCACACCGAGTTTTGATGTCACACCGCCCGAGGTTTCGATGGTGAGTTCAAGCGGTATCGTCTCGTTCTCTACGAGCGGGCGCGCGACGCCGGCCAACATGATATGCAATCCGCCGGGGGCCAGCTTCACAGTCTTTCGCGCCGGCAACGCGATCCTCTGGACGGCGCGCATCTTCATCACGCCGTCCTCCACCCGCATGGCGTGCATTTGGGCGCTTTTCGCAACAGCGCACTTTGCGCCGATGAGCATGGCATCAGCCGAGCTGACGATTTCAAGATAAACGCTGGCCGTCTTCTGTCCCGGCGACGTCGCGCGCGCCCAGGCCTCTTTCACGACTACGTCCTCTCCCGCGGCAAGCGCGGAAAAAAGGCATATCGCGGCACATACCATGAGCCGCATACCGCGATGAAACGCGTGAGGATGAGATGCCTTCAATGCAGACTTCGCCAGAGTTGTAAAAGGCCGCCATTTTTTCAGCTCGACGGGTCGTGCGCAAGCGCGAAAACCGTATAATCCAGTTTTTTCGGATGGCCATGCGACTGGTTTCGGCTCTTGTAGTCCTGCTCATCCCTTCTCTGCTCTTCGCGCAACAGTCCGCCGTTCCCGTCCCGGCACTGCCGTCGATCGCCGCCAAGGCCTACGTGCTGCTCGACTTCAACAGCGGACAGCTCCTTGTCAGCCACAATCCCAACCAGCGCGTGGAACCCGCCTCGCTGACCAAGCTCATGACGGCGTATCTCACCTTCGGTGCGCTGAGGCAAAAGACGTTGCGCCCCGACCAGATTGTGCCGGTGTCAGTTCGGGCGTGGCGGGCGGATGGTTCGCGTATGTTCCTCGAGCCCCGCAAGCCGGTGACGGTGGACGAGCTCCTCCGCGGGATGATCGTGCAGTCGGGCAATGATGCGTGCATTGCGCTTGCAGAGGCGATCGCGGGCGCCGAGGAAGTGTTCGCACAGATGATGACCCGCGAAGCGCAGCGGCTCGGCATGAAGAATACCCATTTCGTTAACTCGACCGGACTGCCGCATCCCCAGCACTACTCGACCGCACACGATCTGGCACTGCTCGCTGCCGCGATCGTGAGGGATTATCCGGAATACTATCCGCTGTACTCGACCAAGGATTACCGCTACAACAACATATCGCAGTCCAATCGCAACCGGCTGCTGTGGACCGATCCCACCGTGGACGGTCTGAAGACGGGCTACACCGAGAATGCCGGCTACTGCCTCGTCACTTCGGCAAAGCGCGATACCCGACGGATGATATCGGTCGTCCTGGGCACGGCATCGGAAAGCGCGCGCGCCGTCGAAAGCCAGAAACTCCTTAACTACGGATTCCAGTTCTACGATACCGTGCGCCTCTATGAAAAGAACCAGCCGGTGGCTACACTCCAGGTGTGGAAGGGCAGCAATAACCTCGTGAAGGCGGGCTTCACGAGCGACTTCTACGTGAGCCTGCCCAAAGGCCAGATGGAAAAGCTCAAAGCCAACGTCGAAAGCATGCAACCCCTCCTCGCGCCGATCAGTGCCGGGCAGCACGTCGGTACCATGAAGCTCATGCTCGATGGCAAACCCTATCGTGAGCTGCCGGTCGTGGCGCTCGAAACCGTCCCGGTGGCCGGCATACTCGGGCGGAGTTGGGATTCGTTTCGCCTGCTTTTCAAGTGAGGACCGCATGACCGATATCGTTTACCTGAACGGCGAATTCATGCCGCTCGAGGCGGCCCGAGTCCCGGTACTCGACCGCGGCTTCATCTTTGGCGATGGCGTCTACGAGGTGATACCCGTTTATTCGCGCCATCCGTTCCGGTTGCCCGAACATCTGCGGCGGCTTCAGCATAGCCTCGACGGCATCCGGCTTGCCAATCCGATGAGCGACGCGGAGTGGACCAGGCTCACGCAGGACATCGTCGCGCGGAACGCCGGCGACGACCAGTCGATCTATCTGCAGGTCACGCGCGGCGCAGCGAAGCGCGACCATGCCTTCCCAAAAGACGGGAAGCCCACCGTGTTCATGATGAGCAGCCCGCTCGTCACGCCGCCGCGCGAGCAGATCGACAACGGGGTGCCCGCCATCACCGCGACCGATTACCGTTGGCTCAAGTGCGATGTGAAGTCGATATCGCTCCTTGGGAACTGCCTCTTGCGGCAGACCGCGATGGACGCCGGCGCCGTGGAGGTCGTGCTGTTCCGGGATGGCTACCTCACCGAAGCCTCGGCGAGCAACGTGTTCGTGGTGAGGAAAGGAATCGTGCTCGCGCCGCCCAAAAACCATCTCGTGCTTCCCGGGATCACTTACGACGTGGTGCTCGAAATCCTGACCGCGAACGGCATACCGAACGAGGTTCGCGAGGTGCCCGAGCAGGAAGTCAAAACCGGCGACGAGCTCTGGGTCACCTCATCGACCAAGGAAGTGCTCGCCGTAACGACGCTCGACGGGAAAGCCGTCGGCACGGGGAAGCCAGGGCCGGTCTTCCGGCGCGTCCATCTACTCTACCAGGAGTTCAAACGCGAGGTGATGCGGCGAGCGGCATGATCCAAGCGACGCTGATCGAATATCCTTGCGACTTTCCGATCAAGATCCTGGGCCACACGCGTGCCGGATTCGCGCAAGCGGTGCTCGAAGTGGTGCAACGCCATGCGCCGGACTTCGATGGCGCATCGCTGGAAATGAAAGCGAGCAAGCGCGGGAAATATTTGAGCGTCACCTGCGTGATCCGCGCGCGCTCGCGCGAACAACTCGACGCGCTCTACCGGGACCTGTGCGACCACCCGATGGTGGTCATGGTGCTATAAGGCTGGAGTCCACGAATGCCACATCGATCGGGCACAGCTCGGGTTTGATTTTCGCGTTGTTGGCGCTCGTTCCGTTCGCGCACGCGACCTCGTGGCCTGAGAAGCGGTGTCGGAGAGCGAAAAGTGGACGAAGGTGAAGGCCGCAGGGATCAAGGAAGCGTAACGGACCGCTTTACGGATTCTTTCTGCCGTAGAGTGCGGCAAACTCGTCGGGATAGCGGTTCGGCATGTCCGAATTCGCGCTCCGGAGATAGGCCGGATATGCCTTGCACTCCTTGACGAGTTCTTCCTTCGGCATCGCAAGGAAGGCCTCCTTTTGCGCCTGGCGCTCCTGTTCCACCACGCCCTGATACTTGCGATAGTTCTCGTTGTACTCCTTCTGATTACGCGATGCCTGCTTCACCATGGCGAGAAAGCGCGCTTGCAGGTTTTCGAGGACCTCCTCGTGGCGATCGGCCCATTCCTCGTAGGCCGCCTGCGTGTCGCGACGAAGCTTGGGCAGCACTCTGCTGCAGACGTCCTTGAACGCAACCAGGCGGTGCCGTTCGTTGTAGAGCATGGCTAAACTTGCTGCGGCGTCGTCGGTGGGCTGCGCCCATGCCGTTGCCGCCGTCATGGCCATCGCGATCGCGGCGCCGCGAACGGATAACGCCATGGGATTGAATCGGGTGTGCATTGAGTGCGTCTTGCTCCGCGGGTTGCGGCATTTTGCTACTGTTCTTATGATCGAACAACAGCGATGACGATGACGATCGTAACAACTCACGGCGATATAGCCTCTGCCGATACCCTCGGAATGAAAGTGCGGCGGCTCGGGGTCGCCGAGTACGTGCCGACCTGGCGCGCCATGCAGGCATATACCGCAAATCGCCATGCGGACACGGCGGATGAGATATGGGTGCTGCAACATCCTCCGGTGTACACGCTCGGCGTGGCGGGCAAAGCGCAACACTTGCCGCGCGCCGACAACGGCATCCCGGTTGTGCGCACCGATCGCGGCGGACAGGTCACTTATCACGGGCCCGGACAGGTTATCGCGTATCTGCTCCTCGACATGCGACGCCGCGGGTTGAGTGTGCGGCCGCTCGTCCGGCGCATGGAGCAGGCCGTGATAGACTTGCTCGCGCAACACGGGCTCAGTGCATACGGTCGGGAAGACGCACCCGGCGTTTACGTCGGTGCAGCGAAGATCGCGGCGCTGGGGCTGCGGATTCGCAACGGTTGCGCCTACCACGGCATCGCGCTCAACGTGGACATGGACCTGGCGCCGTTTCACGCGATCGATCCGTGCGGGTATCCTGGCCTGGCGGTGACGCAGATGCGCAACTTCGGCTTATCGCTCGACGTGGAACAAGTCGGCGCGAATCTCACTCAATCTCTCATGCGGGCGTTGCGATGACGGTGGGCGAAAAACAGAAAGGGGCGGCGAAAACGGCGCGCATTCCGGTCAAGATCGTGCCGGCCGAGCGCCTGAAAAAGCCGGACTGGATACGCGTGCGCATGGGGAACAGCGCGCGCTTCCACGAGATCAAACGCATCCTGCGCGAACACGCGCTGCACACGGTGTGCGAAGAAGCCTCCTGCCCCAACATCGGCGAGTGCTTCGGCAAGGGCACCGCAACGTTCATGATACTGGGCGACCTCTGCACGCGACGCTGTCCGTTCTGCGACGTGGCCCATGGCAAGCCGCTCGCGCCTGATCCCGGCGAACCGCTCAATCTGGCACGCACCATCGCCGCGCTGGAATTGAGATATGTGGTGATCACAAGCGTCGATCGCGATGATCTGCGCGACGGGGGCGCGCGGCATTTCGCGGATTGCATACGCGCGGTGCGCGAGCGTTCGCCGCAGACGAAAATCGAAGTCCTCGTACCGGATTTTCGCGGGCGGCTGGAGATCGCGCTCGACGTGCTGTCGCAATCCCCGCCCGACGTCATGAACCACAACCTGGAAACGGTCCCGCGGCTCTACCGTCAGGCACGCCCAGGCGCCGATTACGCGCACTCGCTGCGGCTGCTCGAGCGGTTCAAGCTGCGCTTTCCCGATATTCCGACCAAATCGGGACTGATGGTGGGACTGGGCGAAACCGACGAAGAGATCATCTCGGTGATGCATGATTTGCGCGCGCATGCGGTCAACATGCTGACCGTCGGGCAATATCTGCAGCCAAGCGCGCATCACCTGCCGGTGTTGCGCTATGTGGAACCCGCGGTGTTCGAGACGTTCGCCCGCGCGGCGACCGAGATGGGATTTACCCACGCTGCATGCGGACCGCTGGTGCGGTCGAGCTATCACGCCGACCGGCAGGCGCACGAAGCGGGCGTGGCGTGATGCGGCTACGGAGCCTCACCTATGGTGCAGGGTTTATCTACCGTCTCCACCAGGATCAGACGGGGTCCTTCAGCTTTTCTTCGATCAGCGCGTGCAATCGCGCGAAATCCCGTTCACCGAGCATGCGTGCCCCGATCCTGCCCCGCTTGTCGATCAGAAAGGTGGTAGGCGTCAGTTTCACCTCGCCGAACGCTTTCGCCAGTTCGCCTGTCGGATCGAGCGCGACCGTGAACGGCAGGCGGTTGCGTTTGGCGTATGCGATGACATAGTTCGGCGGATCGTATTTCATCGCGACCGCAACCGCTTCGAAACCCTGCGCACGATACTTTTCGTAGGTCTGAACGAGCTGCGGCATCTCCTTGACGCAGGTCGCGCAGTCTGTCGCCCAGAATTCCACCAACACCACCTTGCCGCGCAGCCCGCTCATCGCAATGCGTTCGCCGGTAAGCGAGACAAACGTTACTGGCGGAGCGGCAGCGCGCTCGGAACGTAAAGCAAATACCGTCACACCGGCCGCGAGTGCCACTGCGAGTAGAATGGCAAAGGACAGTTTGCTCGTGAATCGAATCCTGGGAGAGAGCGCCATGTACCGTATTCTCGTTTTTTTGATGTGCGTTGTCAGCCTTGCGCCGGCTCTTGCCGCGAGCCTCGATCGCCTCACCAACGCCGACGCCGCGAGCGGACTCAAGCAGGCGCTCACCGAAGGTTCTGCGGCCGCCGTCGCCAAGCTCGGCGTAGAGAACGGCTACCTCGCCAACCCCAAGGTGAAGATTCCACTGCCGCCGTCCCTGCAGCGCGTGGAGGGCGCCATGCGCGTCATGGGCATGCGCCGCCAGGCCGATGAACTCGTAGTCGCGATGAACCGCGCCGCCGAAGCCGCCGCGCCCGAGGCTAAAGCGCTGCTGGTCGATGCGGTGAAGAAAATGACGGTGCAGGACGCGAAGCAGGTGCTCACCGGCGGCGACACGGCTGCGACCGAATATTTCCGCCGCACGACGCAGAAGCAGTTGACCGAACGCTTCCTGCCGATCGTCAAGAAAGCCACCGATCGCGTCGGCCTCGCTCAGCAGTACAACTCGATTGCCGGTCAGGGCGCCGCGCTCGGTCTCGTCAAGGACGATCAAGCTACGGTCGAGCGCTACGTGACCGCAAAGGCGCTCGACGGGCTCTACCTCATGATCGGCGAGCAGGAGCGTGCTTTCCGTCAAAACCCGCTCGGCGCCTCGAGCGACATGGTGAAAAAAGTCTTCGGCGCCCTGCGCTGAGGCCGCTCGAAATGGCCACGCGGGACCGTACTGCGCGTTTTGGCCGACCGGTAGTGCGTGAATGAAAATCGCGACCTGGAACGTCAACGGCATCCGCGCACGGCAGGCGGAATTCTGCGCGTGGCTCGAGCGCGACCGTCCGGACATCGTGTGCCTGCAGGAACTGAAGGCCGAGCGCTCGCAGGTCCCGCCGCAATGCGGACATGACGACTATTACGTCTACTGGCATGGATTACGTGCCTACTCCGGCGTCTCGCTGCACATCCGAAAGCGTCTGTTCGATTCCGAACCCGTTTTCAGCCATCCCGAGTTCGACATGGAGTCCCGCATCGTGCAGGCGAAGCTTGGCCACCTCATGGTCGCTTCGGTGTACGTGCCCAACGGCGGCAAGGATTACGAAGCGAAGCTCACCTTCATGCACCGGCTCGTGAAGTGGTCGCGAGAGGTGCACCGTGCAGGACGCGAGTTGATCCTGTGCGGCGACATGAACATCACCCGTACGGAAATGGACGTGCATCCGAAGGAACGCAAGCCCGGCATCATCGGGCAGCGCCCGGAAGAGCGCGAGCTGATGGACGAACTGCTCGGCGCGCATCTCGTCGATGTTGGCCGCGCGCTCGAACCCGACAATCCCGGCCTTTTCACGTGGTGGCCGCCGTGGCGCAACATGCGCAGCCGCAACATCGGCTGGCGGCTCGACTACATGCTCGCCACACCTTCGACCGCGGCGCGCGCAGCCGCCTGCGTCGTGCTCGCCGACTTCGGCACCAGCGACCATGCGCCGGTGGTCATGACTGTGGGCTCGTAACCAGCGAACCCGCAATTAAATCAGTGCGCCTTGTCCCAGTTCGGGCCGACGCCGATGTCCACGAGCAGCGGCACGGAGAGTTCCGCTACGCCGCTCATCAGACTCGGTAAGGTGTGCCTGACTGCGTCCAGCTCGGCATCGGGCACTTCCAGCACCAGTTCGTCGTGGACCTGCATGATGAGCCGGCTCTGCAATTCCTCTGTTTCTATCCACTCCTGCAGCGCGATCATCGCGAGCTTGATGAGATCGGCGGCGGTGCCCTGCATCGGCGCGTTGATCGCCGCACGCTCGGCGCCCTGGCGCCTCGCGCCGTTACTGCTTTTGATCTCCGGCAGCCACAGGCGGCGCCCGAAGACCGTCTCGACGTAGCCCTGCGCGCGCGCCGTCTCGCGCGTGCGCTGCATATAATCCGCAACGCCGGGATAGCGCGCGAAGTAGCGGTCCATGTACTGCTGCCCCGCTGCCCGTTCGATGCCCAGTTGGCGCGCAAGTCCGAATGCCGACATGCCATAGATGAGACCGAAGTTGATCACCTTGGCATAGCGGCGCTGCTCGGCATCCACCTCTTCGAGGGCGAGACCGAAGACTTCCGCTGCGGTCGCGCGGTGGATGTCCTCACCGGCGGCAAAGGCCTTGAGCAGGCTCGCGTCCTGCGAAATGTGCGCCATGATCCTGAGTTCGATCTGCGAATAGTCGGCCGATACGATGTGGCAGTGCTCGTCGGCGATAAACGCCTCCCGGATACGGCGCCCCTCGGCCGTGCGGATCGGAATGTTCTGTAGATTCGGGTCGTTGCTCGCAAGCCGTCCGGTGACCGCGACCGCCTGCGCGTAATTGGTGTGCACCCGACCGGTGGCGGGATTGATCATCTCGCCGAGCTTGTCGGTGTAGGTGGATTTGAGCTTCGCGAGGCCGCGATGCTCCAGTATCAGTTTGGGCAGCGGATAGTCCTGCGCGAGCTCCGCGAGCACGTCCTCATCGGTGGAAGGCTGGCCGGAAGGCGTTTTCTTGCGCACCGGCAGCTGCTGTTTCTCGAACAGGATATCCTGTATCTGTTTCGGCGATCCGAGATTGAATGGCTGTCCCGCGATCGCGTGCGCCTTCGCTTCCAGCTCCATCATCTTGGCGCCGAACTCGCGCGACAGGTCACCGAGGAGACCGGTGTCGAGCCGCACGCCGTTGCGCTCCATGATCTGCAGCACGCGCATGACGGGCATCTCGATTTCCCGATAGATGCGGCGCAGTTTTGCGTCGGCTTCGATCTGTGGATGCAGACAGCGATGCAGCTGCAGCGTCACGTCCGCATCCTCGGCGGCATATTCGGTCGCCCGGTCGATCGCAACCTGCTCGAAGGCGATTCTGTTCGCACCCTTGCCCGTCACTTCGTCGTAGCTGACGGTCTTGAGATTGAGATGGCGCTCGGCGAGGTCGTCCATGTCGTGCGCCTTGTGGCTCTCGATGACGTACGACTGCAGCAGCGTGTCATGAACCACGCCGCGAAGAGAGATGCCATGATTGGCGAGCACATGCATGTCGTACTTGATGCACTGCCCGAGTTTGGGACGCTCGGCGTTCTCGAGCCACGGCTTTAATTTCTCCAGCACCCGCGCAAGGGGTAGCTGATCGGGCGCACCGGCGTAGCGGTGACCCACCGGAACATAACCCGCCTCGTCGGGCGCCACCGAAAACGATATCCCGACGAGGCGCGCCAGCATGGGGCTCAAGTCGGTGGTCTCCGTATCGAGCGCCGTCAGTTCCGCAGCGTGGAGCTTTTCGATCCAGGCGTCGAGTTGCGGCTCGGACAGGATCGTCTCGTAGTTTCGCGGCGTGCGTGCGGTAAGCCGCGCGGCGTACGCTTCCTGCGGGACCGGCATTTGCTCGTTGCCCGGTTCGGTCCGGCCTTGCGGTGCCGTTCCGCCGCCCTGTTGGTCCAGCTCGCGGCGCCACGCCCTGAATTCGTAGCGGTCGAACAGTTCGGCGAGCCTGGCCTTGTCTTTCGGCTTCAGCGTGAGATCCGTCACCTCGACCGGAAGCGGAACGTCGGATTTGACGGTGAGCAGCTCGCGGGCGCGCGGCAGCCAGTCGCGCACGCGGCGCAGGTTGTCGCCGACGACCCCTCCGATTTCGTCCGCATGCGCAATCACATTGTCGAGGGTGCCGTATTGCGAAAGCCACTTTGCCGCGGTTTTGGGTCCGACTTTATCCACGCCGGGAATGTTGTCCACGCTGTCGCCGATCAAGGCGAGATAATCCGTGATCCGCTCCGGTTTCACGCCGAATTTCTTCTCGACGCCGGCTTCGTCGAGGATTTCCAGCTCGCCGGTGCGCGGATTGGCATTCTCGATCCGGATGCCGCGGCATACGAGCTGCGTGAGATCCTTGTCGCCGGTTGAGATGACCACCTCCATGCCCTGCCGTTCGGCGGCACAGGCAAGCGTCGCGATGACGTCGTCGGCCTCGACACCGTCGATCATCAGGAGCGGCCAGCCCATCGCGACGATGGCTTGGTGCAGCGGCTCGATCTGGACGCCGAGATCGTCCGGCATGGGCGCGCGGGTCGCCTTGTAGTCCGGATAAAGATCGTCGCGAAACGTCTTCCCTTTGGCATCGAATACGCAGGCGCTATAGTCGGCGTGCGTATCCTTGTGGAGCCGGCGCAGCATGTTGAGCACGCCGTAGATCGCCGCGGTCGGCTCTCCGCCCTTGTTGCGCAAATCCGGCAATGCGTGGAATGCGCGGTAGAGGTAGGAGGAAGCATCGACCAGCAGCAGCGTCTTCATTGTGGCGTAAAAGCGTCGCGGAAGCGCGATTATGTCAGAATTCACACGGACGGCTTTTCAAAACCGGAACGCGGGCCGCATAATTACTGTCCAAAGAACAAGGATGCCTCATGCGCCGACTGGTATTCATTTTGTTGATGTGTGCCGCGCTGCCGGTTTACGCGCAGAGCAAGCCGCAACTGCAGCCGATTCCGGAGCCTCCGCCGCCGCCGCCGGGCTACGAGCTCGATCCGGCGCTCGAGCCGCAAGTGACGATTCTGAAGCGTGGTCTCGACACGGTAGAGGAGTATCGTATCGGCGGCATTCTGTACATGGTAAAGGTCACGCCCGCCAACGGCCGCCCTTATTACATGATCGACCATAAGGGCGACGGCCGCTTCAGCCGGCAGGACAGTCTCGACAGCGGCGTGCGACCGCCGCTGTGGGTGATTCATCAGTTCTGACCGCTGATCCGCGCGTCTTCAATGGGGAGCCCGGTCGTGCTGCTGAGAAGGGCACGTCGTCGGCTGCCCGCGCCGCGCTAGCATGTCGGTTTTCACTACCGTCACGCCCGATCAGCTCGACGGCTGGTTGCGCAATTACGCCATCGGCACACTCCTGAATCTGGAAGGCATCCCAGCCGGCATCGAGAACACCAATTACTTCGTCACGACGACGCACGGGCGCTACGTACTCACGCTGTTCGAGAAGTTGCAGTCCCACGAGCTGCCGTTCTATCTCAAATTGATGGCCCATCTTTCGAACCACGATGTGCCGTGCCCGTGCCCGGTGGCCAACCTTCGCAACGAACTGTCCGGGATGCTGAACGGCAAGCCGGCCGCGCTTGTGAGCTTCCTCGCGGGGCAGGACGTGAAGGCGCCCGAAGCCCGCCACTGCACCCAGGTCGGCGACGTGCTGGCCGCCATGCACGTCGCCGGCAAATCGTACCGGCTGCGGATGGACAACCCACGCGGGCCCAAGTGGTGGCGGGCGGTCATGCCCGAAATCGTTCCGTTCCTGCCTGCGGAGGAAGCGCGGCTGCTGCGCGAGGAAGTGCGCTTTCAGTCGCTCCAGCGGTGGTCCGACCTGCCGCGGGGAGTGGTACACGCCGATCTTTTCCGCGATAACGTATTGTTCGTCGATGATCGCGTCTCCGGTGTCATCGATTTTTATTTCGCATGCACCGATACGCTGCTCTACGATATTGCGGTGACCGTGAACGACTGGTGTCTGGACAAGGACGGCGGGCTGCATCCTGCCCGAACGGCAGCCCTCCTGGAAGCGTACCGCGGACGGCGGGCGCTCACTGCGGCCGAAGCCAAGGCCTGGCCCGTGATGTTGCGCGCCGCTGCATTGCGTTTCTGGGTCTCGCGCCTCTACGATTTCCACCTGCCCCGGCCAGGGGAACTCACCCACGCCAAGGATCCGGCACACTTTCAGCGCATACTGGCGAGCCACATCGCCAACGAGCCCGCGCTATCGCAGCTTACCGCTTGAGCATGTTCACCTATAATATGCGGGCGGCATCGGTCGCAGCGGCGCTGCCGCCATACAGGGAGACAATCACAAGATGAACGCGCGGGTGGTGGAGGCCGGTAAAGGCTGGCAGTGGATCGTGGACGGCTTCGGCCTGTTCCGCAAATATCCATTGATGTGGATTTCGCTCACCGTCGTGCTGGTGCTCATGTGGATGGTATCGTTCCTCATCCCGCTGGTCGGTCCGCTGCTCTTCAATCTGCTCTCGCCCGTGCTGTTTGCGGGCCTGATGATCGGCTGCAAAGCCGTGGAAGGCGGTGAGGAACTCGAACTCTCCCATCTCTTCGCCGGATTCAAGAAGAATCCCACTGCGCTGGTGACGATCGGCGGGGTCTACCTCGTCGGAACGATCGTCGTCGTGGGCGTAATCTTCCTGGCCGCAGGCGGCTCCATGCCTACTGCCGTGCTCGACAAGTCAGGCGATATGCAGGCCGTTGCCGCTGCGATGCGCAGCATGGCTTTCGCGCTTCTGGTGGGGCTCACACTCTACCTCCCGCTCCTGATGCTGATCTGGTTCGCACCGCTGCTGGTCGTATTTCACGACCTCAATCCCGTGGAAGCGATGAAAATGTCGTTTTTCGCCTGCCTTTCGAACTGGCTCGCGTTTCTCGTCTACGGCGTGATCATCCTCGTGTTGTGGTTCATCGCGTCGATCCCGATATTCCTCGGGCTCGTGATCCTGCTGCCGGTATTGATCTGTTCGTTTTATGCGAGCTACAAGGACATCTTCCTTGCCGCGGCGCCGAAGCCGGCCGGAGGCGGGAACCCGTTTCTGAGATAGGTCTGCCGCGCGCGGCAGCGTGTCGTTAGGCGGGCGCCAGTTTCGCGTATTCCAGCACGAGCCACTTGAGCCCGTTATTGCGGAAGTTGACCTGCACGCGCGCGTCTGCGCCCCGCCCTTCCGCGTTCACGATCACGCCGGTCCCGAACCTGGGGTGAACGACGTTTTGACCGATGCGCCACGGCATGGCCGTGTCCGGCTGCGGCGTCAGGGGTGCGGAAATCGTGCCGGTGCCGGAATAGCTCTGCGCTATGCTGATCCCTTGGTGCCGGTTCCTTGATGCTCTATTGATCCGCCGCATCAGCTTTTCCGGAACCTCGCGGAAAAACCGCGAGGCGATGCCGTAGCGGGTCTGGCCGTGCAGCATCCGGCTCTGCGCCAGCGAGAGGTAGAGCCGGCGTCGCGCCCGGGTGAGTGCGACATACATCAGCCGGCGCTCTTCCTCGATGCCGTCCGCTTCGGTAAGGCTGTTCTCGTGCGGAAAAAGCCCCTCCTCCATCCCGCTCACGAACACGGTATGGAATTCGAGCCCCTTGGCGGAGTGCACCGTCATGAGCTGCAGCGCGCTCGAACCCGCCTCCGCCTGATGTTCGCCCGCTTCCAGTGCAGCATGCGCGAGAAACGCGGTCAGTTCGTCCGGCTCGTCGATCTGCACGCCCTCTCCTGCGGGCTGCACGTCACGTTCGGCTACGAACGTCGCCGCCGCGTTCACCAGTTCCGCGAGATTTTCGAGCCGGTCTGTCCCTTCCTTTTCCGTCTTGTAATGCTCTCTGAGTCCGCTCGCGTCGATGGCGTGGTCGATCGTCTCGGCCAGTGGCAGATCTTTCGTCGCATCCCGCATTCTTTCCACCAGCGCAACAAAGGCCGGGACGCCCCTGGCCTCCGATTTCATGGCACCGCCGTCGGCTTTCTCCCGGGCCGCCGTCCATAGCGCCACGCCGCGCTCGCGCGCCGCTGCCTGAAGCTGCTCGACGGTGCGCGTGCCGATACCGCGCGTCGGGAAATTGACGATGCGCAGAAACGCATTGTCGTCGTCGGGATTGGCGATGAGACGAAGGTAGGCGAGCGCATGCTTGATCTCCTGGCGCTCGAAGAAACGCAGTCCGCCGTAAA
Source organism: Burkholderiales bacterium (assembly GCA_035249725.1). GTDB lineage: Bacteria > Pseudomonadota > Gammaproteobacteria > Burkholderiales > SG8-41 > DSOT01. The sequence goes on along the minus strand of DATFGD010000284.1, from coordinate 4,459 downwards.
CACGGTACGGCAGCCCGGCGCTGAACAACGCGTGCTCCAGCACCCGCGACTGCGCATTGGAACGGTAGAGCACCGCCATCGCATGCAAAGCGACACCCTCGGCGTTGAGGGCTTTTACTTCATCGACGATGAACGATGCCTCTTCCAGGTCCGTCGCTGCCTCGTACACGCGCAGCGGTTCCCCTTTGCCTTCGGATGTCCACAACTCCTTGCCCAGCCGCTTGCGATTGTGGCGGATGAGCGCGTTGGCCGCATCGAGAATATGTCCGTGCGAGCGATAGTTCTGCTCGAGCCGGATCACGCGCTCGATGTGGAAGTCGCGCTGGAGGTCCTGCATGTTCGCGGCCGAGGCGCCACGAAACGCGTAGATCGACTGGTCGTCGTCCCCCACCGCAAAAACAACCGACGTCTCCTCCCCTCCTCCGATGAGGAGGGGTGCCTCGCCCGCAAGGCGGGGTGGTATCTCCCCTCCTCCCATGAGGAGGGGTGCCTCGCTTGCGAGGCGGGGTGGTGTAAACCGTCCCGCCAGCAACTGCAGCCAGCGATACTGCAAGCGGTTGGTGTCCTGAAATTCATCGACCAGGACATGGCCGAAGCGGTTGGCGTAATGCTCGCGCAACAACGCATTGCGCGAGAGCAGCTCGTAGGAGCGCAGCAGCAGTTCCGCGAAATCGACGACGCCTTCGCGCTGGCAAAGCGCGTCGTACGCCGCGTAGAACTCCTGCATGCGACGCGTAAAGTCGTCGTAAACTTCCGCGTCCTGAGCGCGCCGCCCTTCCTCCTTGTTGCCTGCGATGTACCATTGCGCCTGCCGCGGCGGGTAGCGCTCTTCATCGATATTGAGCGCCTTCATGAGCCGCCTGATCAGTGCGAGTTGATCCTGCGTATCGAGGATCTGAAAAAGCTGGGGCAATCCTGCCTCGCGATGATGGGTGCGGAGCAGCCGGTTGCACAGGCCGTGAAAAGTGCCGACCCACATGCCGCGGGTATTGATGGGCAGCATCGCAGAGATGCGCGTCAGCATCTCCTTCGCCGCCTTGTTGGTGAAGGTCACCGCGATCACGCCCTGCGGGCTCACCTGGCCGGTTTGTATCAGCCATGCGATGCGCGTAGTGAGCACGCGCGTCTTGCCACTGCCGGCGCCGGCCAGCACGAGCGCGGATTGATGAGGAAGGGTGACGGCTTCGAGCTGCTGTTCGTTGAGCCCGGCGAGAAAACTGGGAGACATGCGTTCGGCTTGCGGAATCACGCGGAATTATAGAGTACTGGACAAGGCGTCCGGGCAAATTCGTTCACGCAGGCGATGAAGAAACTTCGTCATAGCGAAACGTTGCTGCATCGGCGCACGAGTGAGGCGTTGCGCGGGATGCAGTTATAATTCTTCTTTTTCTTCGAGCGGCCATGCAGCAGCGTTACAACCCGCACGTAATCGAACGCGACGCCCAGCAGTACTGGGACGACCAGGGCGCGTTTCGTGCGGTCGAGGCCGCCGGCAAGCCGAAGTACTACTGCCTTTCGATGTTCCCGTATCCCTCGGGCAAGCTGCATATGGGACACGTCCGGAACTACACCATAGGCGATGTGCTCGCGCGCTATCAGCGCATGAAAGGCTGCAATGTGTTGCAGCCGATGGGCTGGGACGCCTTCGGGCTGCCGGCCGAAAACGCCGCAATGGCGAACAACGTGCCACCGGCGAAATGGACCTACGACAACATCGCCTATATGAAGCGGCAGTTGAAGTCGCTCGGCTTCGCGATCGACTGGAGCCGCGAGCTCGCGACCTGCCGCCCGGATTACTATCGCTGGAACCAGTGGCTCTTCCTGCGCATGCTGGAACGCGGGCTCGTCTACAAGAAGAACGGGGTCGTGAACTGGGATCCCGTCGATCAGACGGTGCTTGCGAACGAACAGGTGATCGACGGGCGCGGCTGGCGCACCGGCGCACCGGTGGAGAAGCGCGAGATTCCCATGTACTACATGTCGATCACCCGCTACGCCGACGAGCTGCTCGCGGCGCTCGACGGATTGCCCGGCTGGCCGGAGCGCGTGCGCACGATGCAGGCGAACTGGATCGGCAAGAGTTATGGCGTGCGATTCGCGTTCCCGTATGAACTGCCTGCCGAAGGCAGCTCGAACCTCCCCTCGCCCTCAGGCAGAGGGGCCGGGGGTGAGGGTGGGTCTCGTACGGTGAAGGGACGCCTCTGGGTCTTCACCACTCGCGCCGACACCATCATGGGCGTGACGTTCGTAGCCGTCGCAGCCGAGCATGCGCTCGCCGCATACGCCGCAGCCCGCGATCCGAAGCTCTCGGCCTTCGTCGAGGAATGCAAGCGCGGCTCGGTCATGGAGGCCGATCTCGCGATCGCCGAAAAGAAGGGCATGCCGACGGGACTCTACGTCACGCATCCGTTGACCGGCGAGCAAGTGGAAGTATGGGTCGGCAACTACGTGCTGATGAGCTATGGCGAAGGCGCGGTCATGGGGGTGCCCGCACACGACCAGCGCGACTTCGAGTTTGCCCGGCAGTACGGACTGGCAATCAAGCCGGTCGTAAGGCCGGTCGACCGTGCGCTCGAGCTGCCGCTCAAGGCCGCTTATGTGGATCACGGTGTGTGCGTGAATTCGGGCCGCTATGATGGGCTTGACTACCTGAGTGCCGTCGATGCGATCGCCGCCGATCTTAAGGCGCGTGGGCTGGGCGAAAAGCAGGTGCTCTACCGGCTGCGCGACTGGGGCATTTCGCGCCAGCGCTATTGGGGTTGCCCGATTCCCATCATCCATTGCGATGCCTGTGGCGACGTGCCGGTTCCGGACGATCAATTACCCGTCGTGCTGCCGGAGGATTGCGTGCCAGACGGCACCGGCAATCCGCTCGCCAAGCGCGCAGAGTTCGTGCACTGCACGTGTCCGCGATGCGGCAAGCCGGCGCGGCGCGAAACCGACACCATGGACACTTTCGTCGACTCGTCCTGGTACTACATCCGCTATGCATGCCCGGACCAGGACAAGGCCATGGTCGACGATCGCGTCGGGTACTGGCTGCCGGTCGATCAGTACATCGGCGGCATCGAGCACGCGATCCTGCATCTGCTCTATTCGCGCTTCTGGACCAAGGTGATGCGCGATCTCGGACTGGTGAAGTTCGATGAGCCCTTCACCAACCTGCTGACACAGGGCATGGTGCTCAACGAGATCTATTTCCGCCGCAACGAAAACGGGCGCATCACCTACTTCAATCCGGCCGATGTCGAGGTCAAGGTGGACGACAAGGGCGCGCGCCTCGGTGCGACGCTCAGAACCGACGGCCAGCCCGTTGAATCGGGCGGCATCGGGACCATGTCCAAATCGAAGAACAACGGCGTGGACCCGCAGGAGCTGATCGACCACTACGGCGCCGACATCGCACGCTTCTTCATGATGTTCGCCTCCCCGCCGGAACAGACGCTCGAGTGGTCGGACAGCGGCGTCGAAGGCGCTGCGCGCTTTCTGCGCCGGCTGTGGAGCTTCGCCTATGAGCTTGGCACATCGGCCGGCGGATCGAAGCCGATCGTAGCGCCGGGCGCGCTGCCCGCGCCGCTCGCGGCTGCGCGGCGCGAGCTTCATGCGACGCTCAAGCAGGCGGATTACGATATGAAGCGCCACCAGTTCAATACCGTGGCGTCAGCCGGGATGAAGATGCTGAATGCGATGGAAACGGCAGCAAAGACAAAAGCGCCGGAGCAGACAGTGCACGCGGTGGTGCACGAGGGCTTGTCGCTCATGCTCCGGCTGCTTTCACCGATTACGCCGCACATCTGCCATTACTTGTGGCGCGAGCTTAAGTACGGGGACGACATTCTTACCGCCCCCTGGCCCGAGCCCGATCCCGCCGCGCTCATCGAAGATGAGGTCGATCTCGTCGTACAGGTGAACGGCAAGCGGCGCGCCGACGTGCGCGTGCCGCGCGAGGCGGATCATGCGACGATCGAGAAGATCGTGCTCGCGCATGCGAACGTGCAGAAGTTCGTCGGCAGCCAGGCGGTCAAGAAAGTGGTCGTCGTCCCCGGCCGGCTCGTGAACGTGGTGGTGTGAGCGCTGAACATGTACGTCATGCGCCGCTTATCCATCCTGATTCTCGCAGCGAGCGTGCTGGTGCTGGCGTCATGCGGGTTCCGCCTCCGCGGCGAAGCAACCCTGCCGTTCGAATCGATCTACGTGCAAGGCGCGTCCACGTCGCCCTTCACCATACAGCTCAAACGCGCGATTGCATCCGGCACCCAGGCCCGCATCACCGACACGCCCAAGGACGCACAGGTCGTGCTCCATATCTTGAGCGAACGCCAGGACAAGGAAATCCTCGCGCTCTCAGGCGGCGGGCGCGTGCGCGAGTACTACCTACGCTATCACGTGATGTACCGCCTCACCGACAGCAAGGGATCGACCGTGTACATCGCACCCACCGAGATCGTCCTGCGCCGCG
>DATFGD010000283.1:0-7224 GCA_035249725.1 Burkholderiales bacterium | reverse complement strand
TCGCGTGATTTCCTCGGGCTTGAATTCCGTCGAGAGCACGTTGGCAAAGCCGCGTTTCGCCTCGATCGCCTGATTCGAACTCGTGAAGTTCTGCTGGGCGAGGAGCGCGGCAAGCAGACCGTTCTTCGCCGCATTACCGGGATGAAACGGCTTGCACATGGTACCGAACATCTCGCGCAAGCCGCAGGACTGTGTGGCCGCAATGCCAAGCGCCCACGTCATTTGCTGCTCGCTCAAGCCCAGCAGCCGGCCGGCGGCCGCTGCGGCACCAAACACGCCGGCGGTGCCGGTGATATGCCAGCCGACATCGTAGTGTGCGGGATAAACGGAATTGCCGATGCGGCATTCGGCTTCCACACCCAGTATGAAGGCATGCATGAAGTCTTCGCCTTTGACGGTCCGGCGTTCGGCGAGCGCGAGGATGGCGGAGGCGACCGGACCGCTCGGATGGATCACCGTCTTCAAATGCGTGTCGTCGAAATCAAAGGTATGCGAAGTGATGCCGTTCATCAACGCAGCCTGCATAATGTCGAGCCGGTCCCCGCGGCCCAATACGGTCGCTTCGGCGGGTCCGGAGAACGGCGCAAGCGCGGCGAGCGCGCGTTCCACGGTTTCGTGCCGCGAGCCGCCGACCGCGCAGCCGACCCAGTTGAGAAACGAGCGTGCCGCCTCGTGCCGGACCCCATCGGGAATACCGGCATAGCGGTGGTCAACGATAAAGCGCGCGAGTGTACGTGTTACTTCCATGATTCCCCTCGGTAGAGTCTTTTATTGTGTCGGCCCGCGGCTCAGCAGGTATTTCTCTTCCCACGCCTCGATATCGGAAATCCTCAGCGCGTCGTTGTATTCCTTGAACGACAGCATCCGCTCGCGCGCTTTTGCCGTACTGCCATCGCGCTTCAGTACGCCGAGCGCTTCGCGGATCGCATAGCCGGCTGCATAACGCGCAAGCCCGGGATAAATCGCGATACGGAAACCGAGTTTTTCGATCTCCTCGACCGTAAGCTCGCCCAGCTTGCCGCCGCCATCGATGTTTACCAGGCAAGGCGCGTCGATCTCGGAAGTCACCCGTTTCAAATCCTGCGTGATGCCTGGACCAGTCTTCAGTTCGACGAAAACCACATCCGCACCCGCCTTGCGATAGGCCTGGCCGCGGCGAATCGCCTCATCGAGCCCGTGGCCCGACGCGGCATCCGTGCGCGCGATGATGATGAAATCGGGGTCGCGGCGCGCTGCGAGCGCCGCTTCGATCTTGCCGACGTGCTCCTCCATGGTGACCACCGGGCGCGAGCCGGGAAGATGTCCGCAGCGCTTGGGCGCCGCCTGGTCTTCGAGATGGATCGCCGCCACGCCCGCTGCCTCGAACTCTTCGACGGTGCGCCGCACGTTGACCGCGTTGCCATAACCCGTATCCGCATCACAGATGAGCGGAATATCGACGCACGCGGCCACGCGATGCGCGTGATTCGAAATGAGCGTAAGGTCGATCAAGCCCACGTCGGGCCGGCCGAGAAGGCTGGCCGACACGCCGTTGCCCGTCATGTAAACGGCCTCGAATCCCGCCTGCTCGACGAAGCGCGCGCCGTACGCATCGTATATACCGGGCGCGACGATCATCGGCCCGCGTGCGAGTCGTTCGCGCAGGCGTTGACGCGCGCTCACGCTGCCGCCTCGCTCACCTCGAAGCGGTAGCGCGCGAGCTTCGCTTCGTCCAGCGTGACACCGAGGCCCGGCCCATCGGGAAGCCGGATGCCGCCCGACATGAGGTCGAGTTTGTGCGTGACGATGTCGTCCGAAGTCTTGAGCGGTCCCACGCACTCCAGGCCGTCGATCACGTTGTTCGAAGTCGCCGCGAGCATGATTTCGGCTGCAGTGTTGATGCCGAGGCCAAAGCCGTGCCCCACCACGCAGCGGATGCCGGCTGCTTCAGCCGTCGCGATCATGCGTCGCGTGTTGAGGAAGCCGCCCTGCTTCATCACCTTCACTTTCACGATATCAGCCGCGTCCATCCGGATGATGCGAATCAAGCTCGCGTGATCGAGCACCGACTCGTCCGCCATGACCGGCACGCCCACCGCGTTGGCCTCGCGCCGCACGCGCGCCATGCCGGCGATGTCGTCCGCGGGAACGGGCTGCTCGAACAGTTGAAGCTTGAACGGCGCAACCATGCGCGCAAGCTTGATCGACGTCTCGGCGTCGTACCCGGCATTGGCATCGATGCGGAGGTTGAAGTCCGGACCCACCGCGTCGCGCACCGCTTTGACCCGGTCGCGGTCGGCTTCGATGTTCCCGCCGACCTTGATCTTCGCCGAACGGAAACCGCGCTTTTTCCAGATCATCGTTTCCTGCGCCGCTTCTTCAGGCGACACGATGCCGATCCACGCATTGAAGAGCAGCCGATCCCTCACCGCGCCGCCGAGATAGGTATGCACCGGCATGCGGGCTGTCCGTGCGGCGAGATCGACGCACGCCATTTCGATGGCGGCTTTGGCATCGAGGAATTCCGCGACGGCCGGCTCGATCGTTTCGAGCACGCGATGGATGTTGGTGGGGTCCAGACCGACGACCGCGGGCGCGAGCGTCGTTTCGAGCACGCGCAGGTTGTCTTCGATCGTCTCCTTGGAATAGCCCGGCGAGGGATCGATATTGCCGAGCCCGACCGTGCCATCGCTTGCGGTTACGCGCACGATCGCGCTCTTCTGCACGGACTTCGCGCGATAGGCGTTCTTGTATTCGCCGATCAGCGGAACGGCGACCCCGAACACCTCGGCACGTTCGATCTTCAGGTTCATGTCAGCTCCCACTGCGGGTGCTTCTTCAGGAACGCGATGAGGCCGCCGGCAGAGAGGATCGCGCGGATCTCGCCCGGCAACTGCGGCACGCTGCGCGCGATACCGCGCGATGCAACCGCAACGCGGCCGTTCTCGAGATCGACCGTGATCTCGTCGTTTTCGGCAATGCCCGCGATATCGCACTCGACGACCGGCAGGCCGTTGTTGATCGCGTTTCGAAAGAACTGACGGCCAAAGGACACGGCGACGATCGCCGCAACGCCCATCATGCGCATCACGTGCACCGCCTGCTCGCGCGACGAATTGATGCCGAAGTTTTTACCGGCGACGATGATGTCGCCTTGCCCAAAACGCGCCGCGAAGCCGGACGAGACTTGCTCGAAGGCGCGTTCGGCAATGTATGCCGTGTCGCGCCCCGGCAGGTATTTGCTCGAACAGTGCAGGTCGGTGTTGATTTCGTCGCCGAGCAGATGCGCGCGGCCGGCAATCAATGTCATGCCGCCTCCTCCCACCGTTTCGGCCGCCATTCGCCGCCTGCAGCATCGCGGGGGTCGGCGATGCGCCCGGCGAGCGCGGAGGCCGCGACGGTCGCCGCAGAACCGATCCATATTTCGGAATCGGGATTGCCGAGCCGCCCCTTGAAGTTGCGGTTGGCGCTGGAGATGACGACCTGCCCGTCGCCGGTGATGAGATGGCCGGTGATGTTGACGCACGTTCCGCAGCCCGCCGCCTCCACCGATGCGCCGGCTAAGGTGAGCGCTTCGATCAAGCCTTCGCGCGCCGCGGCGAGATACACCTGTCGCGATGCGGGTGTGACGATCATGCGCACGCCGCGTGCGATGCGCTTGCCTCTCAGTATGGCGGCCGCCTGCCGCAAGTCGTCGAGGCGGCCGTTGGTGCACGTGCCGATCAGGGCGACGTCGATCTTCTGACCCGCGACCTGCGGCACATCGATCACGTCATCGATGTGATGGTTGCGCGCGACCTGGGGTGCGAGCGTGGACGCATCGATCTCGATGCGCCCGGCGTAACGCGCATCCGCGTCCGCCTTAACCGCGTGCGGCTCGCGTGCGCCGTGCGCCTCGAGCCACGCTATCGTTTTTTCGTCGGCCTCCAGTATGGCGGCCTTGGCGCCGAGTTCCGCGGCATGGTTGGAGAGCGTCATGCGATCGTCGATCTCCATCGCCGATACCGCAGTGCCGCAATATTCGAGCGCACGATAATTTGCGCCTTCGGCACCGAGGCGGCCGAGCATGGTGAGCGTGATGTCCTTCGCCCACACGCCGGGTGCGAGCCGGCCCTTCAATTCGATGCGGATCGACTCGGGCACCCGGAACCACAGCTTGCCCGTCATCATGACCGCCGCGACGTCCGTGCCCTCCACTCCCGTTCCGAGCACATTGAATGCGCCATAGGTCGTCGAATGCGTATCCGTGCCGACCACGAGATCGCCGCACGTGAGGTGCCCCCCTTCCGGGAGGACCTGATGGCAGATGCCGTCGCCGATGTCGTACAGCAACGCACCGTGACGTTCGGCAAAATCGCGCATGGCGACGTGCGTGTTGGCGGCTTCCCGGTGCGGCGGCGGCGAATAGTGATCGAGCACGAAGGCGGTTTTCCGGGCGAAGGGCAGACGCTCGGCAGCGAGGTCCTCGACGCGCTTCAACGCGTTGCCGGCGCGCGCATCGTGCACCATCGCGAAGTCCACACTGGCCACGACGACGTCACCGGCGTTAACGCCTCTGCCGGAATGCGCGCCGAGTATCTTTTCGGCAAGGGTATAGCCCATCGGTCCTCCGGGATCGCGGGCGCCAGGTAAGCGCGCCCGGAAAGTATGGGATTCTATCAGGCTCTTCGCGGACAGACCGCGTTCTAGTGCTTTGTCGCCGCTTTCACTGCATTCATGCGCCGCACCGCATCGAGAAATAAATGACCATCGGTGCCGAGCACGATGAGCTGCACGCCGCGCTTCACTACGGCGCGCCCGTATTCGGGATCGAGACGATTGCCGATCGTCGTCATCACGAATTTTCCGTTGCGCCGCGCCGCGGCGATCACTTGATCGAGCGCACCGCCCAGTTTCAAATCGTCGAACGTCGCATCGGGCACGCCGAGCGAAATACCGAGATCCGTGGGGCCGACGAAGAAGACTTCCAGGCCGGGCATCGAGGCCAACTCGTCAAAACGTTCGATGGTGGCCTTGTCCTCCAGCAGCGGGATCACCATGACGGCACGGTTCGCCGCCTCTGCATACGCGTTCCATTCGCGCGGGGAGTAGCGCGCCGCGCGCACGATGGGACATGCACCGCGCTCGCCTTCCGGGGCGTACTTGACCGCCTGCAGCGCCGCGAGGCAGTTCGCGCGATTCGCATGCGGAACCGCGATGCCCATGGCGCCGAGGTTGAGGAGCTTCTTGATGAGCGCGGGAGCGACGTCCGGCACGCGCACAAAAGGGGTGATGCCGCTTGCGTCCGCGGCACGGATCAAATGCGCGCAGCGATCGAGGTCGAGCGCGCTGTGCTCCATATCGATGATGACGAAATCGACACCGGCAGCCGCCATCATTTCCACGATCATCGGGCTGCCGGTGAATAGCAGCATCCCGGTCACCGTGTCGCCGCGCGCGAGCGCCTCTCGGATTCTGTTCACCATCAGAAGGAACGGTGGCGGAAGGAAGGCCGAGATTACTTACCCCGCCATATACGGTCAAGCCTGACGCGCATCATGGCGACGCACGGACGAATATGGTAAAACCCACGTTCGTTTCATGCACCGTAGTCAATAATAAGGCACCATGGCTTCATCCCGTTCACTCACCGCTTACGTCGCAGAGTTCATCACCCGCTCCCGTGCTTCGGCCATCCCCAAGGATGTGATGCACCTTGGCAAGCGCTCCATCCTCGACGGTATCGGGCTTGCGCTTTCGGGCAATGCCGCCGAATCCGGAGACATCGTGCGCACATATCTTCGAGCGCTCGGCTGTCCCACAGACAAAGGCTGTACCGTCATCGGCACGAATCTCAAGGTGCCGGCGCGATTCGCCGCCTTTGCGAATGGCGTTGCGATCCACGCGGACGATTACGACGACACGCAACTTGCCGTAGCGCAAGACCGCGTCTACGGTTTGCTGACGCACCCGACCGCTCCTGCGCTGCCGCCCGCGCTGGCGCTCGGGGAACTCGGCAACCGGTCGGGCATCGACGTACTGACCGCCTATCAGGTCGCGGTCGAGGTCGAGACCAAGATCGCCGAGGCGATCGAACCCCGCCACTACGATCATGGCTTTCACACGACCGCCACCGTAGGCACCATCGGCGCGACTGCCGGCGCGGCGCGGCTCCTCGGCCTCAACGTGGAGCAGACGCAGCGTGCGCTCGGCATCGGCGCAAGCCAGGCGGCGGGGCTGCGCGAAAATTTTGGAACCATGACGAAACCCTTTCACCCCGGGCGCGCTGCGGAGAGCGGCGTGGTCGCGGCGGAGTTTGCGCGGCTCGGATGGACCGCAACACCGGCCGTGCTCGAAGCCGGCCGCGGTTTTTTTCAGGCGGCCGGCGGCGGCTACGATGCCGCTGCAATCGAAGGCAAGCTTGGAAAGCCGTGGACGTTTTCTTCGCCCGGCGTCTCGATCAAGCCGCATCCGTCGGGATCGCTCACGCACCCGGGGATGGGCAAGATGCTGGAACTCATCCGCGAGCACGACATCCGGCCCGAGCAGGTCGCGAAGGTTCGCATCGGCACCAACCGCCACATGCCGAACGCGCTCATCCACCATCGTCCCAAGAACGAGCTGCAGGCGAAGTTCAGCATGGAGTTCTGCATGGCGATCCTGCTGCTGGAACGCAGAGCGGGACTCGCCGAATTTACCGACAAAGTCGTCAATCGTCCTGATGTCAGAAAAATGATCGAACGGATCGATTTCGGCGTGCATCCGGAGGCCGAAGCAGCCGGTTACGAGAAGATGACGACCATCATCGACATCGAGCTTGCCGACGGACGCAAGATCGGCGGTCGTGCCGATTTCGGCAAGGGCAGTCCCACGAATCCGATGAGCGATGGCGAACTTGCCGACAAGTTCCGCGAGTGTGCGGCATGGGGCAGGTTGTCGCGCGGCAACGCCGACAGGGTGATCGACGCCGTATTCGGGCTCGAGAAACTGAAGAGCATCCGCGAGCTGATGCGACTTCTCGCCCCCGCGCGCAAGAAAAATGCTGTCGGACCGAAGAAAACGAAGCGGCGTAAATGAACACGCGATCCATATGTCGTCATTCCGGCGTTACGCCGGAATCCAGAATGCGCTCGGGCAAGCTACTGGATTCCGGATCGCCCCGTTCTCACGGGAACCCAGAGTGACGGATGACATGAGCGCACCCCTGCCCACCATTGGACTGATGCTCGGCGACGTGACCGGCATCGGGCCGGAGATCTCGGCGAA
>DATFGD010000282.1:0-2500 GCA_035249725.1 Burkholderiales bacterium | reverse complement strand
CCTCCTCATCGGAGGAGGAGAAAAGGGCGGTGATACATTTCGCACCGCTGGGCGACGGCGATGCATTTCGCGCGGTCACCGCACGAGATGGCGATAGGTGGATCATTGGAGCGAGACGGCGAGCAGCGTTGCGCCGCGCGGGAAACGGATTGCGGCATGTGCCGTGCTGTCGGGCGCGCGCATGAAGTCCCACGCGCCGAGTCGTTCATCACCGATCACGACTTCGCCTTCGACCACGAGTGCGGCATAGAAAGGAAGGGGCGCATCCGCGCGCAGCTCCGCGCCGGGCTTGAAGCGCAGCGCGCGCAGGAGCAGCGGCCCGACACCGCGGTCAACCAGCGTCTTCGCCTCGCAGCCATGAGTTCCGCTATTCGCCCACGGAATCGGCGCTGACTGAATGAGGCGGTACTGTTTTTCCGAGGACAACACCTCGGCCTCGCTGTGGTAGTAGCTGCCGTGAAAGACGCTGAAGAGCTGGCAGCCTTCGGGATAATGGAGCGGTCCGTGCGGTTCGTTGCTCGGACCCAGCACGACGTCGAGCGGTCCGAGCGTCAATCCGTCCACGATTGCACGTCCCTTCAACACCGTCGTCGCATGCGACCCGCCATGAACGTGCCGCGGCTCGGTGGAACCGACCGGGTAGTCGATCAAGCGCATGCAGAGCTGGTGTTCGCGGTCGTCGCAATACATGCCGGCGCGGCTGGGCCAGCCGTCCACGTTCTTGCGGTCTTCCCAGGGAATTTCGGCACGGCGTGCGATTTCGAAGCCTGTCTTCGCTATCATGGAGCTTTCCTTCGTTGACCCCATCCCCACCCTAAATCCTCCCCTTGAAGGGGAGGGAATCCTTCTTACTGCGTTTTGATGTTGGCGATTTTCACGACTTTGGCCCACTGCTCCCGCTCGCTACGCAGATGCTGTGCGAATTCGGCGGGCGAACTGCCGATGCCTTCCGTGCCGTCGGTCGCGAAGCGCGACGCGACGTCCGGTTGCTTCACCGCCGCCGCGATCTCACGGTACAGCCGGTCAATGATCTGGCGCGGCGTAGCGCGCGGCGCGAGCACTCCGTGCCATTGCGTCACCACAAAATCCGGGACGCCGGCCTCGATCATCGTTGGCAGCTGCGGCGCGATCTTCGCACGACTGCGGGTCGCTATGGCGAGCGCCTTGAGCTTGCCTGACCGCACGTGCGAATACACCGAGCCCACGCTGAGCAGGCTCAATTGAACCTGTCCCGACAGCATGTCGGGAAGCGCAGCGCCGACGCCCTTGTACGGCACGTGGACGAGTTGTATGCCGGCCCGGTTCGCGAAGAGTTCAGTGGAAAGATGCGCGAAGGAAGCGTTGCCGGTGGAAGCGTAGTTGAGCTTAGAGGGCGTTTTTTTCGCGTACGCGATCAGCTCCTTGACGGAACTGACCGGCAGACTGGGATTCACCGTGAGGATGTACGGTGCCGCGGACACCTGCGATACCGGGGCGAAATCGCGATAGAGGTCGTATTGAGTCTTGTTGACGATGCCATACACCACCAGACTCGCGCTCATCAGCATCACGGTATAGCCGTCCGGCGTCGCGTTCGCCGCAAGCTCTGCTGCGATGCTGCCGCTCGCGCCCGCGCGATTGTCCACCACGACCTGCTGGCCGAGGCTCTCCGTAAGCTTGGGCGCGACCAGACGCCCTACGAAGTCGAGGCCGCCGCCGGCGCCCGAAGCGACGATCATTCTGATCGGCTTGGTGGGAAATGCCTGTCCCGAGCTTGTCGAGGCAGCAGGTCCCTTGGCGGCACTCTTCGATTGCGCGATCCCCTGCGGCGCGCTGACAGAAAACGCTGCCGCGACCGCAGCGACGATACCCACACGGATTCTCAATTTCATTTCACCTCCAGTTTTATTCTGCGTGCGACGTTTGCGGAACCGGGTGCGTGGATCGTGTTACGGACAACCCGTTTCGACCACGCCTCCATCTCCGGATTGGAACGTTCGTAATGCACGAAATGCTCGTTGCGCGCCTCGAGCGAAGTGAACTCGTAGAAGCACGCGTGCTTGGCCCAGCCCGAGACGGACACCAGCTTGCGCACACGTACACACCCGGGCACCGCCTTCATGGAGGGCAGCCGCCACTGCGCGTACCACGTCAGCATTTCATCTTCCTCCTCGAGCGAGCCGGAATTGAAGCTGCCGAGTTGTATGCAGGGGCTTGGGGCGATGCCGTGATCCGGCGCGTCCGGACCATATACGCGCGCTTCCTCCAGCATCACGTTCATCCGCTCGCCGCTCCGCATCGCGAGCATCCGTCGATCCGCTTCCGGCAGTCCGGCATGAAAGCGCTGAGGGCCGGGATTCGCAAAAGCGTGACTTTCGGTCGCGCCAAATATCAGGATAAAGCGATCCCCCACTGGAACGGAATCGGGTTTCACATGATTGACACGGCCTTTTCCGCCGCCCAGCGGGACGACGTTCTCTTCGGAAGCGTAATGCGCCGCCCACAACACGCCGGGCCGTTC
>DATFGD010000281.1:0-5424 GCA_035249725.1 Burkholderiales bacterium | reverse complement strand
CCGCCAGGCGAACGGCGACCGGCGCTCGCTCCCCGGGCGATGCGCGCGCCGTCGCTACTTCAGATCCCGGAGCGGCGCTTACTGTTGCAACGGCAGCGGGTGAAGGATTCGCGGCGGCGCTTGCTGCTGCGACTGTGGCGGGTGAAGGATCGCCGGGCAGTATGCTTTCGACCTCGACCATGCCGCGTCCATCGGCGACCAGCCCCAGCTTGTACGCTGCGGTGTACGAGAGATCGATCAAACGGTCGCCCACAAAAGGCCCGCGATCGTTGACGCGCACCACTATCGATTTGCCGTTCGCCAGATTGGTGACACGCGCGTAGCTGGGTATGGGTAACGTCGTGTGCGCGGCCGTCATCGCATACATGTCGTACGTTTCCCCCGAAGAAGTGGGCTTGCCGTGATAGCGGCGTCCGTACCAGGTCGCTGTGCCCCGGGCCTTATAGCGGGCAAGGGTGGTCATGGGCACGAAGTGGCGCCCCATCACCGTGTACGGCCGGCTTGCGGCGCGATGGAGCGGTTCGAGCCGCACAACGGCGTCCGGTATGCTTTCCAGATTTTGCGGCGGATTGGGGCCCGGCCCATCATCCAGGTAATACCGGCCTGAACTGTCCTTCTCCATCGTGGGCGGCAGCGGCGCATCGCGCCGTACCGCCGTGCCGCACGCTGTTAGCGCGATGGTCAACACGAGCGGCAGAATGCAGCGATGCGCGATGACGGACAGCTGAAAAACGACCGATGACCTCGGTTCATTCGCGTTGCGCCTGCGTTTTGTGTATTGCGCGCACTCCACTCCGGACTCCTCCCTCAACTCTGCACGAGATTGCGGTGCGTCTGTATGCTCATAAGAATACCAAACCCGAGGCAGATGGTGACGAGGGAAGTGCCGCCATAACTCACGAGCGGCAGCGGAACGCCGACCACCGGCAGTATGCCGCTCACCATGCCCATGTTGACGAACGCATAAGTAAAGAAGGTGAGCGTGATTGCACCCCCAAGCAGGCGCGCATAGAGCGTCTGGGCGTTGGCCGTGATGATCATGCCCCGCGCGATGATCACGAGAAACAGCAGGATCAGGAGAACGTTACCGACGAGCCCGAATTCTTCGGAATAGACCGCGAAGATGAAATCAGTGGTGCGCTCCGGGATGAAGTCGAGATGGGTCTGGGTGCCGTTCATCCAACCCTTGCCGGTCAGGCCGCCCGATCCGACTGCGATCGTAGACTGTATGGTGTGGTAGCCGGCGCCCAGCGGATCCTGCATGGGGTCGAGCAGCGTGAGGACGCGCTGCCGCTGGTAGTCGTGCAGAACCGACCATACGAAGGGCAGGCTCGCCACCGACGCGACCGCCAGCCCGCCGATGATGCGCCACGAGAGCCCGGCGAGAAACAGCACGTAACAGCCGCTGGCGAAGATGAGCACCGCGGTGCCAAGGTCGGGCTGGCGCGCGATCAGCCCGAGCGGCACGGCGAGGAGTATCGCGGCGACGATGTAGTTGCCGACCCGCAGCGTCGCTTCGTTGCGATGAAAGTACCAGGCCATCATGAGCGGCACGGCGATCTTCATCAGTTCCGAAGGCTGGATTCGGGTGATTCCGATATTGAGCCAGCGCCGGGCGCCGTTCACCACTTCGCCCGAGAGCGCCACGGCAATGAGCAACGCGAGCCCGATCAGAAAAACGGGAAGCGACAGGCGCATGAGATAGTGCGGTGCGATGTTGGCAAACACCCACATCACGCCGAGTGCGACCAGCATGTTGACGAGTTGATTTCCCACCCGCGCGAAATTTCCGTTCGATGCGCTGAAGAGCACCACGAGGCCCGTGGCCATGAGCGCCAATACCGCACCCAGCAGGAGCGCGTCGAGATGCGCCGTCAGGAATTTCCAGAAGCGGCTAATGAGCTGGGGCATCGTCGTCATCCTTGACCGGCTTCACTTCCTTGCCGAGCAAGTAGTAATCGAACACCTCGCGCACGATGGGAGCGGCCGCACGCGCGCCGAAGCCTGAGTTTTCGACGATCACCGCGACCGCGATCCTGGGCTTGTCGGCGGGCGCGTAGGCGATGAAGAGGGCATGATCGCGGAAGCGTTCCGCCACCCGGCTTTCGATATACTTCTCGCCCGGCTTGATGCCGATCACCTGTGCGGTTCCGGTCTTTCCGGCGGCGACATAGGGTGTGCCGGCAAACGCGCGCCGTCCGGTGCCTTCCTTGTTCACGCCGACCATCGCCTGCTTGATGACGGCAATATGCTCCGCTTTCACGTCCAGTTTGCGCAAAGGCTTGGGCTCGACGAGCGTGCGCTCGCCCGTGCGCAGGTCATCCACGTAATCCACGACGTGCGGCCGGAACATCACGCCATCGTTCGCGAGCGTCGCGGTCGCCGCAGCGATCTGTAAGGGCGTATACGAGTTGTAGCCCTGCCCGATCCCGACGCTGATGGTTTCGCCCGCGTACCATTTCTGCTGCTCGGCCTTGCGAAAGCGCTTTTTCTTCCACGCCTGCGAGGGCAGCACGCCTTCCGCCTCACCCGGAACGTCGATGCCGGTACGGCTGCCGAATCCCAACTGCCCCATGAAGCGGGAGATGGCGTCGATACCGAGGTCGTTCGCAAGGACGTAATAATACGTATCGCACGAGACGACGATCGACTTGTACATGTCCACCATGCCGTGGCCGCCCACCTTGTCGTCGCGAAACTGGTGGCTGCCGAACATGAAGTAACCGGGATCCGAAATCGCCTGCTGAGGTGTGCGCTTGCCGTAGGTGAGGGCCGCAAGTGCCATGAACGGCTTGAACGTCGAACCGGGCGAATACGTCCCCGCGAGCGCCCGGTTCACCATCGGCTTGTCCGGCGAATTGTTGAGTTCCGCCCAGCTTTGCGGGTCGATGCCGTCGACAAAAAGATTCGGGTCGAAGCCCGGCTTGCTCACGAATGCGAGCACGCCGCCGGTCCCGGGCTCGATAGCAACCAGCGCGCCGCGCCGTTCGCCGAACGCGCGGAAGACGACTTCCTGCAGCCCCGCGTCGAGCTTGAGCACAAGGTTGTTGCCGGAGACGGGCGGGTTGCGGGTGAGCGTGCGCACCGCCCGCCCGCCTGAATCCACCTCGATTTGCTCGAACCCGGTCGTGCCGTGCAGATGGCGCTCGTAACTTTGCTCGAGGCCGGTCTTGCCGATGTAGTCGGTGCCCCGGTAATTGGCGAGTATGCCTTTTTCTTCGAGCTGCTCGAGCTCGCGCTGGTTGATGCGGCCGATGTGGCCGACCACGTGCGAGAAGAGATCGCCCTGCGGATACTGGCGGAACAGTCGCGCCTTCACGTCGACGCCCGGGAAGCGGTAGCGATTGACGGCGAAGCGCGCGATCTCTTCGTCGGAGAGCCGCGTGCGGATCGGCAGGCTGTCGAAGCGCTTGCTTTCCTCCAACAATTTCCGGAATCGCCGACGGTCCTTCGGGGTGATCTCCACGATCTGCGCAAGTTCTTCGATGACGGCATCGAGGTCCGCGACCCGGTTCGGCGTGATCTCCAGCGTGTAAGCGGAGTAATTGTGCGCGAGCACGACCCCATTGCGGTCGATGATGAGCCCGCGGTTCGGCGCGATCGGCGCGATCGAAATGCGGTTGGCTTCGGCCAGTGTGTCGTAATGGGCGTGCATCACGGACTGAAGATAAAAGAACCGCAGGAGCAGCAGCGTGAACAGCAGAAGAACGAAGCCGGCCATGACGGCAAGGCGCTTGCGGAACTGCTCGATTTCGAGCTGCGCGTTGCGAAACTCGACGCCGGAATTGATCGCCAGCTCAGACATGATCGGGATCTGACCGCGGGCGCTGCGGCAGTTTCAGTGCGACCGAGAGCACCGGCCACAGCGCGCCGCCGACAAAGCTTCCAAGAAAATACGGATAGCCGGGGAATTCCGCTCCGGCGAGCATGCGGATCAGCAACACGATCACGTCGTTCATGAGGAGCAGCGGTATGACATGCAGCACTTGCGGCGTGATGGCGAAGCGCTGCACGCGCCGGTGTAACACGATGCCGGCATAGGCCAGAATACTGTAGGCGAGCGCGTGCTGGCCGAAGAAGCTGCCATCCGCGACGTCCATGAGCAGCCCGAGCAGCCAGGCCGCGGCAAACCCGATTTTGCGCGGCTGATCGATGCACCAGTAGAGCACGACGAGCGCGACGAAATCGGGCCGCAGCCACAGCGACCACCCCGACCAGGGCAACAGGTTCAGGAACAGTGCGATCACGAGCGTCGCCGCGATGAACGCGGGCTTGATCGGCAGCAGGATTTCCTGCGGCGCGATGGAGCGCGAGGACATCATCCCGCCTTCCTCGCCCGCTTGCCGCGCGCGGGCTTCTCCTCGTGCTCGACCGGGCGCTCGGGAACGCTGCGCTCGACGTTGACGATCAGGACTTGCGTGCTCCTGTTTACACCGGCAAGCGGTTTGCATGCGATGCGCGCGAACGGATAACTCGCATTGCGCTCCACATTCGAAATTTCCGCGACCGGCAGCCCTGCCGGATACACGCCGTCGATGCCTGATGTCACGAGCCGGTCGCCGTTCTGGAAGTCCGCATTGAGCGGAACGAAGCGCAGCTCGAGTGAGGTGGCATTCCCGGTCCCCGCGAGCACGGCGCGCAGGCCATTGCGCACGTTGAGCACCGGCACCAGCTGGTCCTTGTCCGTGATCAGCGTGATTTCCGAAAGCCATTGATAGGCGCGTGTCACCTGTCCGACCACGCCGATCTCATCGATCACCGGCTGGCCGCCGCGGACCTCGTGTTGCAGTCCGCGGTCCACGACGATCTTGTGAGAGAAGGGATCGCGCGCCGCATACAGCACTTCAGCAAGCGTAGCCTTGGCGTCTGCGCGCTCGCGTGCGCTCAGCAGGGCGCGCATTTGCGCATTCTCCGCCTGCAGCGACTTGAACTGCTGCACGACGAGGGCGTTCGAAAGATGCTCCTGGTGCAGGCGCGCGTTTTCGTCCCGCAATGCCGCATGCGTAACGAAAAACTCGCTCGCCCGGCGCGCAATGTCGGCGGGCGCCGCGGCGATGCGCTGCACCGGATAGACGATGACGGCTGCGATCTGGCGCAGCACTTCGAGGTATTTGAAGCGCGCGTCCGCGACCAGCAGCGCAAGTGAAAGCGTAGAGAAAATCAGCAGGCGGGCAAGCGGGGTCGGGCCAGTCCTGAAAAACGGCGGGGGCTGGTGTTCCATCAGGCGTGACACATGGGTCGGACGCGGGCCGCCGGATCGCTCATTCCCGATCGGCTCCCATCCTCGTGCTTACCCCGGCGTCAGTCGTAGGTGAAAATACCGACCAGCCGATCCATCTTCTCGAGCGCCTTGCCGGAGCCGCGCACGACGCAGCTCAGCGGTTCGTCGGCGACGACCACCGGCAATCCGGTCTCCTCCATGAG
>DATFGD010000280.1:0-7682 GCA_035249725.1 Burkholderiales bacterium | reverse complement strand
TGATCGATGAACCGAGCGCGGGACACTACTACGGCGGTTCGGTCGCCGCGCCCGTGTTCAGCCGGGTTACGGCCGAAGCGCTGCGCCTGCTCGGGGTCCCGCCCGATGCGCCTGTCAATAACGTCGTCCTGCCCCCCGCATCCGCGCCTGAAATCAAGGAGGAAGTGTGACCCAGGCACTACGCACACAGCGCGTATCGCGGAACACCCGGGAAACCTCCGGGCGGCTTTCGTCCACAACCCTGG
The DNA here is from genome assembly GCA_035249725.1 of Burkholderiales bacterium. GTDB lineage: Bacteria > Pseudomonadota > Gammaproteobacteria > Burkholderiales > SG8-41 > DSOT01. Next base: position 7,437 of record DATFGD010000280.1, on the reverse strand, counting down.
ATGCGCTGAAAGTGCGCCGCCTGGTGACGGACAGTCGCGCGGTCAGGGCCGGTGACACCTTCGTCGCCCTTCCGGGCGAAACCCGTGACGGTCGGGAATACATTGCACAGGCACTTGCGAACGGTGCCGCATCGGTACTATGGGAAAAACGCAACTACGCATGGGACCCCTCATGGCGCGTTCCCAACCTCGGTGTCGCGGACCTGCGGCGCCGGGCCGGAGAAATCGCGAGCAGGGTCTATGGATGGCCCAGCGCAAATCTGTGGATGGTTGGTGTGACGGGAACCAACGGCAAGACGTCCTGCAGCCATTGGATCGCGCAGTCGCTCAAACGCGGTGGAAGGAAATGCGCCGTGATCGGCACGCTGGGCAGCGGTTTTCCCGGCCGGCTTGAAGCGGGCCAGAACACCACCCCCGACGCGGTGCGGGTTCATGGCCTGCTGCGTGACTTCGTCCGCCGCGGCGCGCAGGCGTGTGCGATGGAGGTTTCTTCAATTGGCTTGGTGCAGCACCGGGTTGCCGGCGTCGAATTCGACGTCGCCGTGCTCACGAATGTGTCACGCGATCATCTCGACTATCACGGCACGATGCGGAAATACCGTGCGGCCAAGTCGGGTCTGTTCGAATGGCCCGCGCTGAAATGGGCGGTTCTCAATCTGGATGATCCGTTCGGCGCCTCCCTCTCGGAGCGTCTGCGGCGACAAAAACGAAACGTGGTCGGCTACGGCTTCGCGCCCGTCGAACGCACACGTCCGGAGAATAGCCGCCTGCTGCGCGTACAGGGACGGAACCTGCGGGTCGGCGGCGACGGTCTGTCGTTCGATGTTTCGACGCCGTGGGGTTCGGCTACGCTCGCGAGCAAACTGATCGGTCGCTTCAATGCCGCAAACCTGCTCGCTACGCTCGCCGCGCTGCTTGCGAGCGATACGCGTCTCGAGGATGCAGTGAACGCCGTGCAGCGTGTCAAGGCGCTTCCCGGCCGTACCGAACGCCATGGGGGCGGGCGCCTGCCGCTCGTCATCATCGATTACGCGCATACACCCGATGCGCTGGAGCAGGTCCTGCGGGCGCTTCGTGAGGCATTTTCAGGCCACATTGATCGAAAGAGGCACCGCGCGGGACGCGTGATCTGCGTCTTTGGCTGCGGCGGTGGGCGCGACCGGGGAAAGCGTGCGCTGATGGGCGAGGTCGCGCGTCGACTCGCCGATCTTGTCGTAGTGACGAGCGACAATCCGCGCAACGAAGACCCGCTTGCGATCATCCGGGATATCGTGCAGGGCGCGCGCGGGCGCGATACTACTGTCGAACCGGATCGCGTGCGCGCGATTCGCGGCGCGATCAGTACGGCCCGCGCTGGCGATGTCGTGCTGATTGCGGGCAAGGGCCACGAACAATATCAGGACATCGGCGGTGTCAGATACCCTTTCAGCGATGCGGCCGAGGTGACGGCCGCGTTGCGCGCGTTCAGGGGTCGTGCGTGATGATGCGCTTGTCCGAAGCCGCCGCTGCGACCGGCGCGGAATTACGCGGAAACGATACTGTTTTTGACAGTGTAGGCACCGATACCCGCACGCTTGCGCCGCGCGCTTTGTTCGTCGCCTTGCGCGGTGAGCGTTTTGACGGCCACGATTTCATATCCCAGGCCGTCCGGCAGGGTGCAGCCGCCGCCATGGTGGAGCGACCGCGGGCGCTTCATCAGGCACACAGAGCCGGGGATCCCATTCCGCGCCTGGTGGTCGATGACACCCGCAAGGCGCTGGGACGGCTTGCAGCATACTGGCGCGGCAAATTTGCGATGCCGGTCGTCGCGCTGACCGGCAGCAGCGGCAAGACGACGGTGAAGGAAATGCTCGCCGGAATCCTCCGTGCCGCGTGCGCGGAGAGTGCCGCCGAGACTCGCGTGCTCGCCACACGCGGCAACCTCAATAACGACATCGGCGTGCCGCTCATGCTGCTCGAACTCAACGGCACGCATCGCTATGCCGTCATCGAGATGGGCATGAACCACGCCGAGGAAATCCGTTACCTCGCGCGCCTCACAGCGCCCGACGTCGCGCTCGTGAACAACGCCGGCCGCGCCCACATGGCGTTCCTCGGGACAGAGGACGCGATTGCGCGCGCAAAAGGCGAAGTCTTCGAAGAGCTGAAGGCGGGCGGCACGGCCGTGATCAATGCCGACGATCGCTACGCGCCGCTTTGGCGCGAACTGGCGAAAGGGCGCAGGCAGATCGACTTCGGCATCGAAAAACCGGCCGCGGTGACGGCGAAGTATGCGCTGCGCTACCTCGAGAGCGAGATCGTCGTGAAGCTGCCGAACGGCGTGGCCGCCGCGACCGTGCGCGCACCGGGGGTGCACAACGTGAAGAACGCCGTCGCCGCAGCAGCTGCAGCAAGCGCCCTGGACGTTGCGCCAGAGGCCGTGTCTGCCGGTCTCGGGCAATTTAGTGGGATCAAGGGCCGGCTACAGAGAAAACCGGGAATCAACGGCGCGACTTTGCTCGACGACACTTATAACGCCAACCCCGACTCGGTGCGTGCAGCGATCGCTCTGCTCGCTCAAGCGCCGGGGACGCGGTTGCTGGTGCTGGGAGACATGGGCGAACTCGGTCCGCAGGCGCCCGACTTGCACGCTGAAGTGGGCGAGGCAGCGCGCGTCGCGGGCATCGAAATTCTGTACACGCTGGGCGATCTTTCAGCGCACGCGACACGCGCCTTCGGTTCCGGCGCGAGCCATTTCACGCGCATGGAAGACCTCCTCGCTGAAGTGGAGAAACGCCTGCAGCCGAATGTGACTGCGTTGGTGAAAGGGTCGCGTTTCATGCGTATGGAGCGGGTGGTACAGGCATTTGCTGTGGGCGTCGATACAAAAGAAGGAAATAAAACGTGAACCGCTTGCAAAGCCGCTATAACGGCGCTTTGGCCGCCGCCCAAGCCGCCGGGGACACGCGATGCTGCTAGAACTCGCGCAATGGCTGGCGAAAGACATCCGCGCGTTCAACGTTTTCAACTACATCACGTTGCGCGCCGTGCTGGCTTGTCTTACTGCGCTCGTCATCTCTTTCATGGTGGGGCCGGTGGTCATCCGCAAGTTGACCGCGTACAAGATCGGACAGGCCGTGCGCGACGACGGCCCGCAATCGCACTTCGTCAAAGCCGGTACGCCGACCATGGGCGGAGCGTTGATACTGGTGTCGATCGGCGTCACGACGCTCCTGTGGGCGGACCTTCAAAACCGGCTGGTGTGGATCGTGTTCTGGGTCACGATCGCGTTTGGCGCGATCGGCTGGGTCGACGACTGGCGCAAAGTCGTCCAACGCAATCCACGGGGGCTCTCGGCCAAAGCCAAGTTTTTCTGGCAATCGGTCGTCGGCATCGCGGCGGCCTGCTACATCGCCTTCTCAACGCATTTGCCGGCGCAAACGGAGTTCATCGTGCCGTTTTTCAAGCAGCTTGCCTATCCCCTCGGAGCCATCGGCTTCGTTGCCATGACCTATTTCGTGATCGTCGGCGCGAGCAACGCCGTCAACCTCACGGACGGTCTGGACGGGCTCGCCATCATGCCGACGGTCATGATCGGTGGGGCGCTGGGCATCTTCGCCTATGTCGCGGGCAACGCCGTGTTCGCCAAGTACCTCGGCTTCCCGTACATTCCGGGCGCCGGCGAACTCACCGTCTTCTGCGGCGCCATCGCCGGCGCCGGTCTCGCATTCCTGTGGTTCAACGCCTATCCCGCCGAAGTGTTCATGGGAGACGTCGGTGCGCTCGCCTTGGGCGCGGCACTGGGCACGATCGCCGTCATCGTTCGGCAGGAAATCGTGCTGTTCATCATGGGCGGCGTATTCGTGGTCGAGACGCTCTCGGTCATGCTGCAGGTCGCCTCATTCAAACTGACTGGCAGGCGCATCTTCCGGATGGCGCCGTTACATCACCACTACGAGTTGAAGGGTTGGAAGGAGAACCAGGTGGTGGTGCGGTTCTGGATCATCACCATGATGCTGGTGCTGGTAGGACTGTCGACACTGAAGCTGCGATGACATGCGAGGCGCACCACAAAAGCAAAGGGGCACGGCGGCCATGCGCAGCGCCGGTGTTTTGCTGATGCTCGATTTCGCAAACCGCAGGGTGCTGGTGCTCGGTCTCGGCGATACAGGCCTGTCGATGGCGCGTTGGCTCGTGCGCCGCGGCGCTGAAGTGCATGTCGCGGACACGCGGGTGGATCCGCCCCGGGCTGGCGTGCTTGCCCGCGAACTGCCGCGCGTGGGGTTGACTTGCGGTGGGCTGCGCGAGGCGGATTTCGCGCGCGCCGAAGCGATTGCAATCAGTCCCGGCATCGACCGGCGGGAATCGGTGGTGGCCGAGGCGGTGAAGCGCGGTGTTCCCGTGGTGGGAGATATGGAGCTTTTCGCCCAAGCCCTTGCGCAGTCGGAGAAGCCACCCCGCCTGCTCGCCATAACGGGTTCGAACGGTAAGAGCACCGTGACGGCGATGGTCGGCGCCATGTGCCGCGAAGCCGGCCTCGAAACCGCCGTTGCAGGCAACATCGGGCTGCCTGTGCTCGACGCGGTTCCCGAGCCGGAGGATGAAGTCGCTGCGCCGGACGTCATCGTACTCGAAATCTCCAGCTTTCAACTGGAAAGTACATCGAGCCTGCGGCCCGATGCGGCTGCGATGCTTAATCTCTGCGAAGACCACATGGACCGTTACCGCGATCTCGAAGAGTACGCTGCAGCCAAGGCACGCGTCTTTTCGGGGGACGGCGTTCAGGTGCTCAATCGCGACGACCGTTGGAGCCTGCGGATGGCGCGCGTGGACCGTCGGGTGGTGACGTTCGGGAGCGGCGTCCCGCGCGAGGGCGAGTGGGGCATCGCGACGGCGAAGGGAAGGCGGTTCCTCGCGCACGGCTCACAACGGCTGCTTGCTGCCGACGAATTGCCGCTCACGGGGCTGCATAACACAGTGAATGCGTTGGCGGCCCTTGCGCTTGCGAGCGCCATCGAATTGCCGCCGCAACCACTCCTCGCGGCGTTGCGCGCATTCAACGGCCTTCCGCATCGACTGCAGAAGGTCGCGGAAATCGGTGGCGTGGCGTTTTTCGATGACTCCAAGGGCACGAACGTCGGCGCAACCGTCGCCGCCCTTTCCGGCATGTCGTGTCCGGTTGCGCTGATCGCCGGAGGGGACGGCAAGGGGCAGGATTTCGCCCCTCTCGCAGCACCCGTTGCGAACCGCGCGCGCGCCGTCGTCCTGATCGGTCGCGACGCCGGGCTTATTGCAAAGGCGCTTTCGGGGAGCGGTGCGCCGATAAAACAGGCGCAGGACATGGATGAAGCGGTCCGGTACGCGCACGCACTGAGCCGTCCCGGCGATGCGGTACTGCTCTCTCCAGCGTGTGCGAGCTTCGACATGTTCCGCAACTACGCGCATCGGGGCGAAGCGTTCGCCGCCGCAGTGCAGAACCTGGTGAAGCGTGAGGCGTGATGTTCTACACCGATGTCAAGCAACAGGCACCCGTGGCCGAGTACGACAGCACGCTCGTATGGGTCACCACCGCGCTGCTGGGCATCGGGCTGGTGATGGTGTATTCCGCCTCGATCGCGATCGCCGAGGGCAGTCGCGGCACCGGGCATCAGGCGGCCTACTACCTGCTGCGGCACGGTGTCTACCTGGCGTTCAGTGTTGCGATCGCGCTTTTGGTTTTCCAGATACCCGTGCGGGTGTGGCAGCGCGCCGCGCCTTATCTTTTTTTGGCCGGCCTCGCGCTGCTTGCGCTCGTGCTCGCGGTCGGGCGCGAAGTGAATGGCAGCCGACGCTGGCTATCGCTCTATTTCGTCAATGTGCAACCGTCCGAGCTGATGAAGATCGCCGTGCTGGTGTATGCAGCGGACTACACCGTACGCAAAGCCGCCTTCCTGCACAGTTTGCGCAAAGGTTTCTTGCCGATGCTCACGGTGATGCTGCTCACCGGCTGGCTCTTACTGCGCGAACCGGATCTGGGGGCGTTCGCCGTGATTGCGGCGATCGCCATGGGCATCCTGTTCCTTGGCGGCATGAATTGGCGATTGTTCGCGGGTTTGCTGGTCATGCTGGTCATCGGCTTCGTCGCTTTGATCCTCGTTTCGCCTTATCGGCTGCAACGCGTGGTCGGTTTCATGGATCCTTGGGCCGACCCGTATGGCAAGGGCTATCAACTGTCGCATGCGCTCATCGCATTCGGTCGCGGCGAATGGTTCGGCGTGGGCCTGGGGGCGAGCGTGGAGAAGCTGTTCTATCTGCCGGAAGCCCACACCGATTTTCTCCTTGCCGTGATCGCGGAGGAGCTGGGGTTCGCGGGCGTGCTCACACTCATCGTGCTGTTTGCCTGGGTTGTGGCACGTGCTTTTGCGATTGGTCGCCGCGCGGCGCTGCTCGAGCGTCCTTTTGCGGCGCTCGTTGCCCAGGGCATGGGCTTGTGGATCGGCGTCCAGGTCGTAATCAACATGGGCGTCAACATGGGGCTCTTGCCCACGAAAGGATTGACGCTGCCATTGCTGTCATTCGGCGGAAGCGCGCTCGTCGTGACCTGCTGTGCCGTCGCTGTCCTCCTGCGCATCGATTGGGAAAACAGGCAGGTGATGCGAGGTTTCAAAGTATGACGAGCGCCGCACGCGCGACTAAGGTGGCACAGAACACAAGCTGCCTGTTTCGGCGGAGACTAACTTGAGGAGAGCGAAAGTTATGTCGCAGCCAAAATCGCCAGCCGGTGCGAGGTCGCGAACGTTATGCCGGAACTAAAACAGGCACCTCGGCGGAGACTAAGTTGAGCGGAACGAAAGTTATGTCGCAGACAAAATCGCCAACTCATGAGGGGCTTCAAGATATGAAAGGGGACCGGCGCTCGTGAACCGCACCATCATGATCATGGCCGGCGGAACCGGGGGTCACATCTTTCCCGCCTTGGCGGTGGCCGAGTACCTGCAGGCGCAAGGCTGGCACATCGTGTGGCTCGGCGTGCGCAGCGGCATGGAAGCGCGGCTCATACCGCCGCGCGGATATACCATGGCCTGGGTGCGCATGTCGGGCGTGCGCCGCAGCGGCATGCTGCGCGTGGCGCTGTTGCCGCTCAACTTGCTTATCGCGTTCTGGCAAAGCGCCCGCGCGATCTTCCGTCATCGCCCCGACGTCGTGCTGGGCATGGGCGGTTACGTGACATTCCCGGGCGGGATGATGGCCAGCCTGCTCAATCGACCGCTCGTTATCCACGAACAGAATTCGGTTGCGGGGCTTGCGAATCGGGTGCTGGCGCGCCTCGCCGACCGCATTCTTACCGCCTTTCCCAATGCTTTCGGACCGCGCATCAGCGTGCTGTGGGTGGGCAACCCCGTGCGGGACGACATCGCCACGCTTGAAAGCCCGGAACATCGTATGGCGTTCCGATCCGGGCGTCTGCATGTCCTGGTG
>DATFGD010000279.1:0-2474 GCA_035249725.1 Burkholderiales bacterium | reverse complement strand
GAAAGCCGGCAAGGCGCGCGCGCTTGCGGTCACCGGCGCCAAGCGCGCCGAAGCGCTTCCCGATGTGCCCACCGTTGCGGAAACCGGGCTCAAAGGCTACGAGGCGACGAACTGGTACGGTCTCGTCGTGCCCAGTGCGACACCCAAACCGATCGTCGATCGGCTGAACGAAGCCACCGTCAAGATCCTCAACATGGCGGACATCCGTAAATCGCTGCTCGACCGCGGCATCGAGGCGGCGCCCAGCAGCCCGGAGCAGTTCGCCGCCTACATCCGCGGCGAGAACGAGAAGTGGGTGAAGGTCATCAAGGCAGTCGGCATCAAAGCCGACTGAGCGGTTGACGGGCGCCGCATTTCGGCTGCCAGCACGTTTTCCCCTTGCGAACGCTGAACAAGCGCCGCACGAGACAGTCCAACGTCCAGCGGCCGGCAACGCATGCCGCCGGCGGGGTTGAAACAATCGCCCCAGAATCAAGGAGAGAGCAGACTGTGGCTGGGTCGGGCTTCTTCCGTTTTCACCTGGCATGGATTCAGCGATTCGGGTGTCGCGGGCTCGGCTTCGCACTATTGCTGCTGCTGGGCGCGCCATCTCTTCTGGCGCAAGACTACCCCACTCGACCGGTGCGGATGCTGATTGGCGCCCCGGCGGGCACGGCACCCGACTTCATCGCACGCCTGCTTGCACCTAAATTCTCCGAAGCCCTCAAGACGCCGGTCGTTGTGGAAAACCGGCCGGGCGCCAACGGCACGGCGGCGATGAAATTCACCGCAAAATCCACGCCAGACGGACATACGATGCATCTTGCGGGCATCGGTGCGCTCGTCATCGCGCCGGCCATGGCGAAAACGCCGTACGATCCGCTGGAGAAACTCGCTCCGGTCGCCCAGGTGGTGTCGATGCCGAACGTCCTGATGGTCAGTACCGCCTCGCCTGCGAACGGACTCGACGAACTGATCGCGCTCGCCAAGAAGGAACCGGGCAGGCTCACGTACGCGACGGTGGGCAACGGGATTCCGGGCCGATACGCGGGCGAACTTTTCAAGGCCGTCGCGAAAGTCGAGATCATTCCGGTACCGCACCAGAGAGGCAGCGACGCGCTCAACGATCTCGCCAGTGGTCGCTTGAACTTTCTCGTCGCCGCGACCTCCACCGCCGTCCCGCAAGTCAAGGCCGGCAAAGCGCGCGCGCTCGCGGTAACGGCGAACAAGCGGCTCGACGCGCTACCCGATGTACCGACCGTCGCGGAGAAAGGCCTTGCCGGCTACGAATCGACGAATTGGTATGGCATCGTCGTCCCGGCCGGCACGCCGCAGCGCGTCATCGATCGCTTGCACAAGGAAACGGCGACCATCCTCAGCACGTCCGCGACCGCCAAAGCGCTCGCGGCGCGCGGCATCGAAATCGCGCCGAGCCTGCCGGAACAGTTCTCCGCGTACATCCGAGCCGAGCGGGCGAAGTGGACCAAGGTGATAAAGGCCACTCAGGAGCGCACTGAATCACGCTCCGCCTTGCCGTAAGCGAGGCTCGCTCTTAAGGAATCCATAAAGCGCGTCGTAGGTTTCCTGCGGCGCCTGTTCCTGCGGGTAGTGACCGGCCGGCAACGGCACGAAGCCCGCAATGTCGGCGGCATACGCAGGCCACGCTTCGCGCGGCTTGAAGTAGTGCTCGACGTGGCTCTTGGCGCCCCACATCACCAGCGCCGGGCACTTCACTTTGTTCCCGGCGTTGAAGTCCGCCGTATCCATTTCGAAGTCGATCGTCGCCGCCGCGCGGTAGTCTTCGCACACGCCGTGTATCTGTTCCGGCGTGCAGCACCGGATGTATTCCGCCACCGCTTCGGGCTCGAGCCCGCCCTGCCCGTGCATGTGCTTTTCCAGCTTCTTGCGCATGTAGTACTCGAGATTGGATGAGAGCAGCCGCTCGGGAAAATCGTAGGGCTGCGCCATGAACATCCAGTGATACGAGTGCAGCGCCCAGCCGCGCGGAAACGCCGTCCACACGTGGTGCGTCGGCACGATATCGATGCTCGCGAATTTCCGTACTCGATCGGGATGATCGAGCGCCATGCGAAACGCCGCACGCGCGCCGCGGTCGTGACCGACGAGATAAAACGTCTTGAAACCGAGCTGCTCCATCACCTCCACCTGGTCCTGCGCCATGCGGCGGAACGAGTAATTGCTGTGATCGGGCTTCCCGCGCGGCTTGGCGCTGTCGCCATAGCCGCGGAGGTCCGTCGCAACGACGGTATAGTGTTCCGCAAGACGCGGCGCGATCTTGTGCCACGTCACGTGCGTGAGCGGATTTCCGTGGAGGAGCAGCAGGCCGGGGCCTTTTCCGCCGTAGCGCAGATTGATCTTCACTTCCGGATCGCTCGTCTGGATCGTGGTATGCGTAAAGCCTTCGAACACGGTTGCGCTCCACAGGAATTTCAGGGGACTGTTACGCTACACGAACTCGCTTTGCCGGACCAGCG
>DATFGD010000278.1:0-3555 GCA_035249725.1 Burkholderiales bacterium | reverse complement strand
GTGGTCCTGCTCAAAGGAAGCTAAGCGGTCTAAATCGCGGCTTCGTCGGTCTCGCCGGTCCGTATCCGGATGACCTGATCGACACTGGTCACGAAGATCTTGCCATCGCCGATCTTGCCGGTCCGCGCCGCTTTGACGACGGCATCGATCGCGCCGTCGAGCAATTTGTCCGGTATGACGACTTCAACCTTCACCTTAGGCAGGAAATCGACGACGTACTCCGCGCCGCGGTAGAGTTCAGTATGGCCCTTCTGGCGGCCAAAACCCTTCACTTCGGTAACGGTGAGCCCGCTGACGCCGATCTCGGACAGCGCCTCGCGCACTTCGTCCAGTTTGAACGGCTTGAATATCGCCTCGATCTTTTTCATTGACCCCTCCGCAATGCGGATAAACCACGGCGGGCAGCACGCCCGGGCCTGGACGCAGCAGAATGCTGCAGATTCAAGGCAGTAAGGATATCACAGAGCGTCACCCGCCCGACAGGCGCGGGTTTCCCCGTATTGGGTCGGCTCAATCGAAGCGATGGCGGTACTTGTTGGTGATCGGGTAGCGCCAATCTTTTCCGAAGCCGCGGCTCGTGATGCGGATTCCGATCGGCGCCTGCCGCCGCTTGTACTCGCTCACGCGCACGAGATGCACCACGCGTTTGACGTCCGCGACGGCATAGCCCTGGGCCACGATGTCCTCGGGGCTCAAATCGTTTTCCACGTACGCTTCCATGATTGCGTCGAGCACGTCGTATGGCGGCAGGCTGTCCTGATCCGTCTGATCGGGCCTCAGCTCGGCGGACGGGGCGCGCTCGATGACGCGCGATGGAATGACGGGTGTGATGCTGTTGCGGTAGTGCGCCAGCCGATAGACCAGCATCTTGTTGATGTCCTTGAGCACGCCAAAACCGCCTGCCATGTCGCCGTAGAGCGTCGCATAGCCCGTGCCCATCTCACTCTTGTTGCCGGTGGTCAGCACGATGGCGCCGCTTTTGTTCGATAACGCCATCAGCAGCGTGCCGCGGATGCGCGACTGCAAGTTTTCTTCGGTGGTGTCTTCGGGCAGCCCTTTGAATTCGGACGCGAGTGCGGCGCGAAACGCGTCGAATATCGGCTTGATCGCGATTTCGCTGTAGCGCACCTTGAGCGCTTCCGCTTCCGCCAGCGCGTCCTCGCGGCTCATGTCGGCGGTGTATTGCGACGGCATCATCACCGCGCGTACGCGCGCCGGCCCCAGGGCGTCGGCCGCGACCGCAAGCGTGAGCGCGGAATCGATGCCGCCCGAAAGACCGAGCAGCACGCCGGGAAAGCCGTTCTTGTCGACGTAGTCGCGCACGCCGAGCGTCAGGGCCCGGTAGACTTCAGCTTCGACTGTGAGAGGCTGCGCCTGCTCGCCCGGTTGCGGCTCGCCATCGGTCAACGTGACGATCCCCAGCGCTTCGTCAAAAGACGGGAGTTGATGCGTGACGGTCCCCTTACGGTCGAGCACGAAGGATGCGCCATCGAATACGAGCTCGTCCTGGCCGCCCACCAGGTTGGCGTAGATGAGCGGCATGCCGGTTTCCTCCACCCGCTGCCGCATGACGTCGTAGCGCACCTGCTGCTTACCCAGATGATAGGGCGATGCGTTCAACACGAGCAGCACGCCGGCGCCCGCCTCGCGCGCTGCGCGCGGCGCTTCGGCATGCCAGGAATCCGCGCAGATGTTGACGCCGATTGCGAGTTCGTCGACGCCGTCGCGGCGTACCGCGGCGGGCGTTCCCCACGTATCCTCGCAGATGTTCACACCGAACTGCACGCCGTTGACCGCGAAGACGCAAGGCGCGGATCCCGACTCGAAATAGCGTGCTTCGTCGAATACGGTGTAGTTGGGCAGATTGCGCTTGTCGTAAATGCCCGCAATGCGGCCGTCGCGGATGAGCGATGCGGAGTTGTAGCGCCGGCCCGCCGCAGCGCGCGGGTGGCCCACCACGAGCGCAATGCCGTGGACGTTCCGTGCCAGATCGTCGAGCGCGCGTGCGCACGCGTCCAGAAAATCGGGCCGCAACAGCAGATCCTCGGGAGGATAGCCGCAGACGGCGAGTTCCGGCGTCACCATCAGGCCCGCCCCCGCCGCGCGTGCGCGTTCGGCAAAGCGGACGATGCGCTCGACGTTGCCCGGCATGTCGCCGACCGTCATGTTCATCTGCGCGATCGCAATTCTCATGCAGCAAATGATATCATCGCGTTCGCTTTCCCGAGCAGTTCGATGTTTCCCGGCCAACCGAATCGCCATCGCACGTCGGGCGCGCATCGCGCGCTTGTGTCTCGGCACCCGCGCATATCGTGACGATAGAAGTCGTACATACCCTCACCGGCATCGATTCCGGAGAGTGGAACCGCCTGGCAGGCGACGACCCGTTCCTGCGTCATGAATTCCTGACGGCGCTGCACGAGACGGGATGCGCGTCGAAGGCCACCGGCTGGGCGCCCCACTACCTCGTGACGAGGAAAGGCGGCGCACTCGCCGCCGCCATGCCGCTCTACGTCAAGGATCATTCGTATGGCGAGTACGTGTTCGATTGGGCGTGGGCCGATGCTTATTATCGCCACGGCCTCGAGTACTACCCCAAGCTCGTCTGTGCCGTGCCCTTTACGCCGGTTACGGGTCCGCGCGTACTCGCTGCGAATGCGCGGGATCACGCGCGCCTGATCGCTGCGGCGCTGCAGCTCGCGCGCGAGCTCGATGTATCCTCGCTGCACTGTCTTTTCCCGCCGCGCGATGAAGCACAGCAAATGGCGGCTCACGGCATGCTCCTGCGGCGTACCGTGCAGTTCCACTGGGCGAACCGCGATTACGCCAGCTTCGATGATTTTCTCGCCGGCATGAGCCACGACAAGCGCAAAAAAATCCGGCAGGAGCGGCGCAAGGTGCGCGAGGCCGGCATCCAATTCCGCTGGCTTGAGGGCGACGCCATCGGAAAAGAGGATTGGAATTTCTTCACGCGCTGCTATCGTCATACCTATCGCGAGCATCAATCGACGCCCTATCTCAATCTCGAATTTTTTCTGCGCATCGGGCGCGCCATGCCAGAGAACCTCGTACTGATCGTCGCGTACCGTGAGGGGCGGCCGATTGCCGCGTCGCTCAACCTGCGCAATGCTTCGCGCCTCTATGGCCGCTACTGGGGTACGCTCGAATATCATTCCGGACTGCACTTCGACACCTGCTATTACCAGGGCATCGAATACTGCATCGCGCGCGGCATGGCGGCGTTCGAGGGCGGCTCGCGGGGCGAACACAAGCTCGCGCGTGGGCTGTTGCCCATCGAAACGCTTTCGGCACACTGGCTCGCACATCCGCAATTCAGCGCGGCGATCGAAAACTACCTCGAACGCGAGGCGGGGAGCATCGCGCATTATGTTGATGAACTGAACGAGCGCCGGCCGTTCAAGTGCGGTTAAAACGGACCACACGGCCGTTTTAACTGCGCGAGTTCGAACGGATGCGCTTTACCGTTCAACTCGCGCATGATTTTCATGGAGGTGCGGCTCCGCGACCGCACACGTCGGCTGCTGCGCCCTGGCA
>DATFGD010000277.1:0-3393 GCA_035249725.1 Burkholderiales bacterium | reverse complement strand
GCATGATCCGCGCCAATGCGGTGAGCGAGGCGCCGCGTGCCGAGCACGACGCCAAACCGCAGGCCGGGCAATCGAAACGTCGTCCCGGGTGCGGCGACGCGGATGCCGCACGCGCACACGAGATCGGCGCCCGCGCCGAGTGCCCGGCCATGAGCGAGCGCGAGCGTCTCGAACGGCGCGTGATAAAGCTGCTGAAGCAGGGTTTCGATGCGCAAAAAACGCAGCGCAAGATCGCCTTCGCTGCATGCCTGATAGTCGGTGAAATCGAACCCTGAGCAGAAGCCCGGGCCCGCGGCGTCGACGATCATGAGCCGCGTGCCGTCGGTGCAGGCGTATTCCACTGCGTTGAGCAACGCTTCGACGAGAGAGGCGGAAAGCGCGTTCGCCTTTTGCGGGCGATTGATCGTCAGATGCGTGACGTGGCCTTCGTGCTTTCTGAGCAGTTCGTCGTTCATAGTCCCGCGACCATCTGGCAAAACTCGATCACTCTTACGGCGGCAAGCGGCAGCATGTCACGCAGTGCCGATTCGCACGCTGCGCGCCACCATGTATCCGACAAAGCAATCCGTCGCGCACGTGTTTATTGTTGAGACAGCTTCTATATACTAGGGCCTGTCAGCGGCGAAGGGAAGTCGCGGCGCATCGATTCAGGCGGCCGTCGTGCCAGCTTAACCGGTGTTTTCTGAAAATGGAGATCGATATGCTGCCGCGCCATGCCCGCTACGATTACTCACCGATCACGGAGCGCAAGGACTATAGCTGGCCGGGCGGCAGGCGCCTCGCCTTTTGCATCACGACCAACATCGAATGCTTCGCGTTCGGAAAAGGCCGCGGACACGACAACGCCAAGCACGGCGAGCCGCAGACCCAGCGCAACTATGCGTGGCGCGATTACGGCAACCGCATTGGAATATGGCGGCTGTTCGACCTCGCGGACGAGCTGGCGATGCCGCTTGCGCACAACACCAACAGCCTGCTCTACGACTACGCGCCGCAGATCTTCGCGCGCATCCGCAGCCGCGGTGACGAGATCGTCGGGCACGGGCGCACCAACTCCGAGAATCTTCACGACTTCCGCTGGGAACACGACGAAGCGCGCGTGATTCAGGAAGTCACCGAAACGTTCGCGCGCAACGAAGGGCGAAAACCCAAGGGGTGGATGGGCGCGGGAGCTTACGAGAATCCGTGGACACCCGATCTGTTGAAGGAAGCGGGCTACACCTACGTCATGGACTGGCCCTGCGACGACCAGCCGATCTGGATGCGCACGCGCGCAGGGCCGCTTCTTTCCGTGCCGTACCCCGTCGAACTCAACGATTCACCCCAAGTCATCCACCGTCAACACACCGGTCGGGAATTCTGCGACATGCTGGTCGATCAGTTCGAAGAGATGGCGGAGCAATGCGAGAAACATCCGCTGGTGTGCAACGTATCCATTCATCCGTATGTTTTCGGCTATCCGTTCCGGCTGCGTCCGCTGCGCCAGGCGCTCAAGCATTGCTTCTCCGGCAAGTTCATGGACCGGTTGTGGAAATGCCAGCCCGGCGACATCGCAGACTACTGCTATACGCTGGAGCGCGGCATCATTCCGGGGAGTTGAGGGCCGATTCGATCGCGCACGCGATGGCGAGTAGTTTCGCATCCTCGCCCGCAGGGCACAGAATCTGCAACCCTACGGGAAGTGCTGTGTGCGGCAAGGGGAGCGACACGCCGCATTGATCGAACACATTGCCGGGGCGCGTATTGCGCAACGCCCGCCGGTTCCAGGCGAGCGCCGAGTCCACCGTACTGTAGGCGGTCAGGGGTCCCGGCACGAGCGGTGTGGCCGGCGTGAGCCAGGCGTCGAAGCGGGCCGTGCGCTGGCGTACCCGCAGACGCAGTGCAGTCAGTTCCGCCGTAACGGCATGAGATTTATCGGCGGGCGAAGCGAGTGCCGCTGAAAAGCGCGCTCGGGTCACGGGATCCAGGGCCTCGAAATTTCCCTCGATGCGCTTGCGGCCCAGTATGGCGACGAGTTCCACTGGCACGATACGGCCGAAAATATTCTCGAACTCGAGGGCTTCCGGTACTTCCACGTCGGTAACGGCTGCGCCCGCCTGCTTCAACCGGTCCAGCGCAGAATCGACCGCGTGTGCGACTTCGGGGTCGAGATCGTCGCAAAACAGCGGCGCAGGCTTCGCAAAGCGCAGCCCATGCAGGGAAAGTGTGTCCCGAAAGTGTGGCGCTGCAAGCGTTTGCCATACCGTGACCGCATCGTGTGCCGCTGCGGTAAAGACGCCCGGGCTGTCGAGTGTGGGCGAAAGCGGAAAAATGCCGTCGAGCGGAAACGCGCTTGCCGAAAACTTGTGACCGAAGACGCCACACAGCGCGGCCGGCATGCGCACCGAGCCGCCGGTGTCGGTGCCCAGCGCAAACGCGCAGAGCCCCGCCGCCATCGCGACTGCCGAGCCACCGCTCGAGCCGCCCGGCGTGCGGTGAATCTCCGAGTCGCACGGGTTCCACGGCACGTGCTGAACAAAGTTGATGCCGCCCAACGCGAATTCGCTGGTCCACGTTTTTCCGAGAATGATCGCGCCGCTGCGCTTGAGCGCCTGTATCACCGGCCCTTCGGACCGTACGATATCGGAGACGTCGAGCCGCGATCCCGCGGTGAGGGGCAGGCGGTCCACGTAATAAAGATCCTTCACGGCCACCGGCACGCCCATGAGCGGGCCGAGATCGTTGCCGGCGCGGAGGAGGGTGTCTATTTTGCGCGCGTGAGCCCGTGCCTCGTCCGCCGCCACGTACGTGTACGCGCCGAGTTTGGGATTGAGCCCTTCGATGCGGCGGAGGAAGGCGTCTGTGACGTCATAGGCGGAAACCTCGCCTCGCCGTAAGCGCGCGCCGTATTGCGCGATGGGCGTTCCCGCGAACGGGTTCTCGGGCGCTGCGCTCATGCCGCGGCCCTTCCGGGTGCGAATCGAACCGAAACGGTACCAATGGGATCCAGCGCGTAGATCAGTTCTTCACCGGGCTCGACCCACAGCGGCGGCACGATGGAGCCGGCAATGATTACTTCGCCGGCACGCAGTCGTTCTCCATACGCGGCAGCGGTATTCGCAACGTGGCGCACGATATCGATCAGTTCGCCGGTCAACGCCTGAGGGTCGGCGGTGCGCGCGATCTCGTCGCCATTGCGGATTACGCGTGCCAGCACGCCAGCGAGACGGCCGCCTGCGCGGCTGCCATCGCGATGTCCGAGAATGACATGACGCTGATAGATGTTTCCGGCCAGTATGGCTTCCACATCGTCGGGCGGGCGGTCGACGTCCGCGAGCTCGATCGCGGGACCGATGCCCGCAATCGCCGCTGCCGCAGCGGTGCGATCCACGCCGCCTTCAAGATCGGAACCGA
>DATFGD010000276.1:0-3984 GCA_035249725.1 Burkholderiales bacterium | reverse complement strand
GCCCATCCAGCGGTCCTCATACATGTTCTTCTTCGAGTAGTCCTGCCACAGCGCGCTCGCGTGCGCCTTCTTCAGAATGCCTTCCATGGCTGCAACCGATTCCTTCGCCACGCCGGCGGGCATCCCGAAACCGCGTCCGGTGCCGATCTCCACCTTGTAGCCGATCTCGGTCAGCGTCGGCACGTCGGGCAGCGCCGGCATGCGCTTTTCGGTCGTCACCGCGAGTACGCGCATTTTCTTCGCCGCGATGTGTGCCCATGCCTCGCTCACGTTCTCGGTGGTGAAAGGCACGTGCCCGCCCAGCACCGAGAGCACCGCCTCGGAACCTGCCTTGAACGTGACGAACTTGAATTTCGCACCGGTCTCGCGCTCGATGCGAAAGAGCGTCTGGCGGCCGGTTCCGGTCGCCGAGGTTACGGCGCAGACGATCGCTTCGGGCTGTTTCTTCGCGTCTTCGACGAGGTCCTTGAAGGTCTTGTATTTGGAATCCGCCGGCACCATCACGCCTTGCGGATCGCGCGCGAAAAACGCGACCGGCGTGAAATGCTCGAGCCCCAAGTCGAGATCCCCGCGCGAGATCGCAGTAACGAACGAGCCCGTGGCAATCGTGAGCACGGTGTGCGGATCGCCGCGCTTGCCTTTCACATAATTGAACGCGACCGTTCCCGCCCCACCGGTCTTGCTTGCCACGATCATCGGCTGCGTAATCAGCTTTTCCCGCGTAAGGATTTCCTGGATAAGCCGCGCGAAGACGTCGGTACCGCCGCCGGGATTGACGTGAACCACGAATTCGACGTTCTTCGAGGGATATGCTTGTGCCGACACGGCTGTTGCAGTCCCAATGCCGGCAACGATCGCACATGCCGCCGCCATACGGCGGATCAGTCTCCTGCTCATGGTGATTTCTCCTGGTGGTAGTGAAGAGCATCGTACATGGTCAGCCGCGCGTCAAGCTGCGCGTTCCGGTTGTCCTCATTTCCATGCGACCGCGCCTTCGCGACGCAGCGCGGCAATCTGATCCGCGTTCAAGCCAAGCAGTTCGCGGAGCACGGCTTCGGTATGCTCGCCGAGTCGGGGCGCGGGTCGCGACGGCGTACCCGCGACACCCGAGAACTTGATCGGATTGCCGGGGAGCCGCACGCGTCCCACGTCGGGATGGTCGTACTCGACGATCATTTCGCGCTCGGCCACCGGCGGCTCGGCAAAAGCGCCATCCAGATTGTTGACCGGTGCGGCCGGCACTTCGGCGGCGCGGAGCTTTCTCAGCCACTCCGCGACAGTGCGCGTGCGTATAACGTTCTCGATGAGCGGGATCAACGTTGCGCGGTTTTCGAGCCGCCGCGGATTGGTTGCGAAGCGCGGATCGTCGGCCAGCGCCGGTTCACCGAGCACGCCGCACAGCTTGCGCCAGAAATTTTCCTGCCGCGTCGCGATCACGACGTAGCCGTCCTTCGCCTGGAAGGCCTGCCACGGCACGGTGAACTCGTGCGCCGAGCCTTGAGGCGCGGGCACTTCACCGGTGGATAGGTAATGCGTCGCCATGTAGCTCAGGAGATTCAGCATGCCGTCGAACATGGAGGTCTCGATGCGGCAGCCTTTCCCTGTGTGTTCGCGCTGATAGAGCGCGGCGAGTATGCCTTCGCATGAAAAAATGCCGCCGCAGAGGTCGGCGAGCGGTATGCCGACCCGCGCCGGTGGGCGACCGGGCTCGCCGGTGATCGCGAGATAGCCGCTGATCGCCTGGACGATGAGGTCGAGCGCCGGATAATCCTTGTACGCGCCGTCGGCGCCAAATCCGGTCACCGAGCAGTGGATGAGGCGCGGATTGATGGCAGACAGCGTCGCGTAATCCGCCTTGAGGCGCTCCAGCACGCCGGAACGGAAATTGTCGATCACCACGTCGGCCACTTTGACGAGATCGTGGAACAGCGCTCGTCCCGCATCCGACTTCAGATTGATGACCACACTTTTCTTGTTGCGGTTGAAAGTGAGGAAGAGCGTGCTCACGCCCTTGTATGGCGCAACCGACGGGATGCGGCCGAGATCGCCCTCGGGGGCCTCGATCTTGATCACTTCCGCGCCGAGATCGGTCAGAACCTGCCCGCCGTAGGTGCCGGCGATGATCTGCCCCAATTCCAATATACGCACACCGTCGAGTGGGCGCATCACACCACCCCGCCCGCACAGCGGGCACCCCTCCTCATCGGAGGAGGGGAAAAAGCCGCGAAGCGCCGGGGTGGTCTCTCCCCTCCTCCGATGAGGAGGGGTGGCACCGAAGGTGACGGGGTGGTCTGCATCTACAATCCCAGCCCGCGGGCGATGATGTTGCGCTGGATTTCCGACGTGCCGGCGCCGATCGTCGCCAGCCGCGAATCGCGAAAGAAACGCTGCATCGGGTACTCCATGCAGTAGCCGTAGCCGCCGAGGATCTGCATCCCGAGGTCCGAGATCGTCTTGTAGGTTTCGCCGCTGTAGAGCTTGACCAGGGCGGCGTCGTGCCGCGTCGCCCGGCCCTGCGCCATGAGCCACGCGAAGCGATAGACCAGCATGCGCGAGATGTCGAGCATCACTTTCATGTCGGCGAGCTTGTGCGATATCGCCTGGAAATCACCGATGGGGCGGCCGAACTGTTTTCGATTCTTGGCGTAGTCGAGCGCATACTCGAAGGCCGCCGCCGCCGCACCGGTGCGCGCCGCCGACAGGCACAGCCGCTCGTACCATAGATACGCATCCACCGCTTCCCAGCCCTTGTCCACTTCACCGAGCACAGCGGCACTCGGGACTTTCACGTCTGTATAGAAAACCTGCGTCGTGCCGATGGCGCGCTGTCCGAGCGTTTCGATCTTGCGGATCTCGATGCCGGGCAGTTGGGTATCGACAAGGAAATTCGTGATGCCCTGCTGTTTTTTCTCTCCGGTGGAAGTGCGTGTGACGAGCAGGCAGTAGTCGCTCAAGTCCATGCCGGACGTAAAGACCTTCTGCCCGTTGATCACGTAGCCGTTGCCGGATGCCGTCGCACGCGTCGTCAAAGCAGCCGCGTCAGATCCAGAATGCGGCTCGGTCAATCCGAAGCAGAACGAAAGCTCACCGCGCACGACTTTCGGAATCAGCGTTTCCTTCTGCTCGCGGCTGCCGTGCAGCATCACCGCGTAGCCGCCGTAGGTGAGCGTGCGAAAGAGCCACATCGCAAGCTCTTCGAAATGCCGGCCCGCTTCTTCGAGAAGAATGGCGAGGTCGATCGCCGAGCCGCCGGCACCGCCATATTGCGCTGGGAAAACGAGCCCGAACCAGCCGTGCTTCGCGAGCGCCTCGTACGCCTCGCGCGGCGGGCGCGCCTCGCGATCGCAGCGCTCCGCGTATTCCGGCGGGCACACTTCGTCGAGCAGCTCCTGCAAGTGCGCCCGCAGCGTTTCCTGCTCGGTCGTGAAAGAGAAATCCATGCCGCTAACGGTCGAGTTTCGCGAGTTCGAGCACGCGCTTCGCGCGCTGGTACATCGCGTAATCCACGAGCCGGCCGTTCACCGTGATCGCAGCGGCGGTGCCGGTTTTTTCGACCGCCTCGAATTCGCTCACCACTTGTTTGTAGTACGCCACATCGGCTTCCGGGACCGCATAGGCGCGCCGCACCGGCGCAATCTGTTTGGGATGGATCACCGTGCGGCCCACATACCCCAGCCGCGCGGAGAGCTGCGAGTCCTGGATGAGACCCGCCTCGTTCCCGAGATCGCTGAAAACGCCGTCGAGCGGCCACGCCTTGCCCGCCGCGCGCGTCTCGAGCAACACCTTGGAGCGTGCGTACAAAAGCTCCGTGCCTTCGATCGACCAGCTGCAGCCCAGATCGGTCTGCAGGTCGCCGTCGCGCGCAATTCCGATGCACGTGGTCACCACCCGCGGCGAAGCAGTGATGAGTTCGTAGCAGCGGTAGACGCCCAGCGCGCTTTCGATCATCACGACGACTTCGACGCTGCCGGGCTTCATTCCCTG
>DATFGD010000275.1:0-7215 GCA_035249725.1 Burkholderiales bacterium | reverse complement strand
GTCAGGCTGGAGCCCGTGGCGACTTCGGACTGGATCTTTTTTGTGGCCACGAAATATTCGTAATTCCCCGATGCGCCCGCTACGGAGTCGAGAGCTTCGACCAGCGGCACGCCGGCGGCGAACATCGTGGACAGCGTTCGTGTCCAGCGCGCGATCGATGACTTTCTGACGAGATCGCCGAATACCGGTATGCGCAGCATCAGCCGGTCCATGAAGATCTGCATTTTCTCGGAGCGCTTCCACGTCCAGAAGAACGCGTAGCCGGCGCCGAAAATACCGCCGAACATCGCGTACCAGTACTCCACGAAAAAGTCTGAGACCGCCATCACAAAGAGCGTCGGGGTAGGGAGATCGGCACCAAAACTCGTGAATACCTCCTTGAAGGCGGGGATCACGAAAATCATGATGATCGCGGTGATGACGAACGCCACGATGATGATTGAAAGCGGATAGAACAACGCGGCCTTGATCTTGCTCTTGATCGCGAGGATCTTCTCCTTGTACGAAGCGAGCCGGTCGAGCAGGCTGTCCAGAATACCGGCGGCTTCACCCGCGCCGATCAGATTGCAGTAGAGCGCGTCGAAATAGAGCGGATGCTTTTCGAATGCCTGCTTCAAACTCGCACCCGTTTCGACTTCGGTCTTGATGTCCATGAGCAGGCGCGATACGCGCGGATTACTGTGGCCCTTGCCCACGATGTCGAACGCCTGGAGGAGCGGCACGCCCGACTTCATCATCGTCGCGAGCTGCCGCGTGAAGAACGTGATGTCCTTCTCGGTGATTGATTTGCCGCCGCCGAGCTTCTGTTTCTTGACCTCGACGACCTTGATGCCCTGCCGTCGGAGCGTCGCATTGACCTGGGCTTCGCCGCTCGCGCGCATCTCCCCGCGTACGGTCTTTCCGGACTTGTCCTGACCGACCCAGGTGAAATTGAATTCCTTGACCTCGGGCTTCTTTACGGCCGCTGCTGCTGTCGCCATCGTGATCCCCCCAATTCACCCGTTCAGCCAACGGGTTACGTTCATTTGTCGAACAAATGATGCGCGCCTCGCACGCCTTTGTAAAGCCTACTGTGCCACAGAGTTAGGACCCTGTCGCTGATTTTTCGACGGACGGCGCCAGCACCCGTACTGCCTTGACGACGCGGTCCTGGGTCTGGACGATTTCGAGGTAGTGGTCCGCGATCTTGAGGCTGGTATTCGGCTCGGGGATGTCGCGCAGATGCTCGAGGACGAGACCGTTCAGCGTCTTGGGTCCGTCCAGCGGAAAGTGAAATCCCAGTTTGCGATTCAGTTCGCGCAACAGGGCGCCGCCTTCGATGAG
Organism: Burkholderiales bacterium; assembly: GCA_035249725.1. Lineage (GTDB taxonomy): Bacteria > Pseudomonadota > Gammaproteobacteria > Burkholderiales > SG8-41 > DSOT01. The sequence goes on along the minus strand of DATFGD010000275.1, from coordinate 5,892 downwards.
ATAGCTGCCGTCGCTCTGGCGCACGAAACCGCGCGTCTGGAGCGGTGACTGCGTGGTGAACTCGCCGATGATTTCCTCGAGGATGTCCTCGAGCGTGACCAGCCCCATCAGTTCGCCATACTCGTCCACGACGAGGCTCACGCGGTCCTGTTGTTCCTGGAAACTCTGAAGCTGTGAAAAAAGCGCCGTGCCGGAGGGAATGAAGTAGGGCTCGCGCACGATCTCGCGTAGCGTTTCTTTGCGCAACTCACCGCGTTGCATGAGCGTAAGCGCATTCCTTACCCGCAGCGTGCCGACAATCTCGTCGAGCCGGCCATCGTAGACCAGCAGCCGGCGGTGGTAGGCGGTCGCGATCTGCTGCGCGAGCTCCTCCAGAGGCGCATCGAGATTGATCGCCTCAATCTGGCTTCGTGGCACCATTACATCATCAACCGTCACCGCCTCCAGATCGAAGAGGTTGACCAGTATGGACATGTGCTTTTTCGGCAGCACATTGGACGACTCGAGCACGATCGTGCGTATTTCTTCGAGCGACAGCGGTTGCGAGCCGGATTCCTGGTGGCGAATGCCGAGCAGGCGCAACAGCGGTTTGAGTAGCGCATCCGTCGAAGCCGACAGCAGCCGTACGAACGGCCCGGTAATCGCCGCCAGCGAACGCATCGGCCAGGCGACCAGCCGGGCGATGTCCTCGGCGTTGTGTTGCCCCAGCCGTTTGGGCACCAGTTCGCCGATCACGATCGAGAAATAAGTCACGGCAATCACCACGACGGCGGTCGCAGTGATACTGCTGATACGCGGCTCCAGCCCGAGCGACTGGAACCAGGCGGACAGCTGGGGCGCGAAAGCCGCCTCGCCGACGATGCCGTTCAGCAGGCCGATCACCGTGATACCGATCTGTATCGTGGAGAGGAAGCGTGTGGGTTCCTTGCTGAGCTTGACCGCAGCCGTGGCGAGTGCATCGCCCTGGTTTGCGAGGGCGGAAAGACGCGGCATGCGCGCAGTGAGGAGCGCCACTTCGGACATCGCGAAGACGCCATTGACCAGAATGAGGCCGGCGAGAATCAGGATTTCCATGGTTCCACCCCGTCATGCCGATGCGGCATGAGAACGACTGTCTGCAAAATGCTGTCCGATCAGCTTCGGCCGAGGAGCACCTCGAGCACGAACTTGCTGCCGAGGTACGCGAGCACGAGCGTGAGAAATCCCGCCAACGTCCACCGCACCGCGACCCGCCCCCGCCAGCCATAAATGTGCCGGCCCGCGAGCAGTGCCGCGAAAATGATCCAGGAAAGCACGCCGAATACCGTTTTGTGGGTGAACTGGGCCGGTTTGCCGAACAGCTCTTCGGAATAGACCACGCCGCTCAGCAGCGTCAGTGTGAGCAGGATGAAGCCGGCCCAGATGACCCGAAAGAGCACGGATTCCATCGCGAGCAACGGCGGTAACCGCTGCAGTACTTGCGGTAGCGCGCCGTCATGGAGTCGACGCTCGAGGAGCGCCATCAACAGCACGTGTAGTGATGCGATCGTGAACAGGCTGTAGGCGAGCATCGAGATCAACAGGTGAAACTTGAAGGCGAGCAACTCCGTATTCGGCAATGGCTTGAGCGATGGAAAAATCGCCGGCAACAGGGAAGCCGCGGCGGCGACGGGCATCACGAATGCCTGCAATCCCTCCAGGCGGTAGTAGAAATTTCCGAGCCAGTAGATCAGCACGGCGAGCCAGAGGATCGCGGACACGGCGTCTCCGACACCGAGATAAAGACCAGGTCCGCCGAATATCGACCGTGCAAGCAGCGCGGTATGCAGGCCGAGCGGCACGAGCATCGCGTAGTGTTCGATGGTGCTCGATACAGCGTGCCCGGAAGCTGCGCCGGCCGGCGCCCAGCGCGTTCGCCAGAAGTGGTAGCCGAGGCCGCCATACAGCAGCGCGTTGACGAGATAGGGTAAAATCCCCGGCATTCCGCCAGTTTACCTTATCGTCATTCCGTGTTCGACAATCTGACTCAGCGCCTGTCGCGCGCGATGAAAACATTGCGCGGCGAAGCGCGCATCAGCGAGGCGAACGTGCAGGAAGCGCTGCGCGAAGTGCGCGTGGCCCTGCTCGAAGCAGACGTCGCGTTACCCGTCGTACGCGACTTCATCGAGCGGGTGCGCCACAAGGCGTTGGGCCAGGAAGTGATGGGCAGCCTCACGCCGGGACAAGCCGTGGTGGGTGTGGTCCACCACGAACTCGTTCAACTCATGGGCGAGCGCAACGATGCACTCGCGCTCGCCACGAAGCCGCCGGCGGTCATCCTGATGGCGGGATTGCAGGGTTCGGGCAAGACCACTACGAGCGGCAAAATCGCGAAGTTATTGAGAGAGCAGCAGCGCAAGAAGGTTCTGCTCACGAGTTGCGACGTCTACCGGCCGGCAGCCATCGAACAGCTGAAAATGCTGGCTGCACAGGTCGAAGCGGATTTCTTTCCCGCCTCGGTTAACGACAAGCCGGCGGATATCGCGAGCGCTGCGCTCGATTTTGCCCGCACGCACTATCACGATGTGCTGATCGTCGACACCGCCGGCCGGCTGGCGATCGATGAGGCGATGATGGCGGAGATCCGTCAGCTCCATGCCGTTTTGAACCCGGTGGAGTCGCTGTTCGTGGTCGATGCAATGCAGGGCCAGGACGCCGTGAACACCGCGAAGGCATTCTCCGACGCGCTGCCCCTGACCGGCATCGTCCTCACCAAACTCGATGGCGATGCGCGCGGCGGTGCCGCGCTGTCGGTGCGGCATGTCACGGGCAAGCCGATCAAGTTTGCAGGCGTCGGTGAAAAGCTCACCGGGCTCGAGCCATTCCATCCCGACCGCATGGCCTCGCGCATACTGGGCATGGGCGACGTACTCTCCCTCATCGAAGACGTACAGAAAGGCGTGGACCGCGACCAGGCGGAGAAGCTCGCGAAGAAGGTCAAATCGGGGAAGGGTTTCGATCTCGAGGATTTCAAGCAGCAGATCGCGCAGATGAAAAAGATGGGTGGACTCGCCGCGCTCGCCGACAAGTTGCCCGGCAACCTCGCGCAAATGGCGCAGAGCACACCTCAAATGGACGACAAGGTGATACGCCGCATCGAAGGCATCGTCAACGCCATGACGCCGGACGAACGCAGCAAGCCGGAGCTCATCAAAGCGTCTCGCAAGCGCCGCATCGCGAGCGGCGCCGGCGTAACGGTGCAGGAGGTTAACCGCCTGCTGAAGCAGTTCGAGCAGACGCAGAAAATGATGAAGATGATGGCGAAGGGCGGCCTCGCCAAGATGATGCGCTCGATGAAGGGCATGTTTCCTGGAATACGGTAGCGGCTTGAAGCGCTAGCCCAGGTTGAAGCGCTTTGCCCGTATGAATGCGCCAAAGTCCGCGCGCTCCGGCACCGCATACTGGCGCGCCTTGTCCTCGGACCAGCCGTAGGCATCCGCTTCGCCGAAACGCTCGCGATGGCGCTGTCTGCGGTACGGCTGCGTTTCATGACGGCGGCGATCGTAGCCTTCGATCCTGCGCTGCAGGTCCGTTTCGTCATATCGATCGACATGCACCGTCACTTCGAGGGGCAGGCGCGCACTGATGCGTCCCGTTTCGGACGGATAACCGACCGCCAGTCCTGCGACGGGAAATACCCAATCGGGCAGCGCCAGCAAACGGCTGACTTCATGCGGCTGGTTGCGCACTGCGCTGATCGGACAGGCGCCCAGTCCCACCGCTTCGGCTGCGCGAATGAAGTTCATCATGACCAGGCCTGCGTCGACTGCCGCGTTCATGAAGTGGTCGAGGTGATCGTTGGCGAACGGCTTGCCGCACCATTCGCCGATCTGGCGGATGCGGCGGTTGTTGCCGCAGAAGACGAGGAACACAGGCGCATCGTTGATCCACGGCATGTCGGGGATCAGATCGGCGATGGCCTTGATGCGCGAGCGGTCGGCGACATGCACGATGTCGGCTTGCTGCAAATCGCTTTTGGAAGGCGCGGACAGTGCACACGCGAAAAGCAGGCGCAACAGCTCGGGCGCGACTTCATCGGCGCGGAATTTGCGATGCGAGCGGTGGCGAGCGATGCGGGCCAGTTCCGCCGCCCCGGGCAGGTTCGGTGCGGCATCGAACGCTCCGCCAAAGCGCTCAGCGAGCGCCTGCTTGATTTCTTCATGGGGCGTGCGGGTGGAGGTCGTCATGATCGTCGTCCAAAAAAGGGCGCCATTGTGCGCCGCGCCCCCGGCGTGCACAACTTTGGATGGTTGGGTCGCTCAACCTGCGCTATCGGCTGACTGCGCGGGGCGCAAGACGCCACTCGCCTTGCACCGCGGTGAAAAACTGGCGTAAAATCACGCCCTTTTCCGTATTCCGGACCGGCAGGCAAATATGGTAGTGATCCGTCTTGCACGCGGTGGCGCGAAGAAGCGCCCGTTCTTCAATCTCGTCGTCGCCGATTCGCGGCGCGCGCGCGACGGTCGCTTCATCGAGCGCATCGGCTTCTACAATCCCAAAGCGCCGCAAGGGCAGGAGGCGCTACGCATCGACCGTGCGCGCCTTACGTATTGGCAATCGAAGGGCGCACTGCTGTCCGACACCGCAGCGCGACTCGTCAAGCAGTTTGGCGAATCCCAAGCCGCCTGAAAGACAAGGTGGTGATGGGGCGCGTCGTCGCCCCGTTTGGCGTTGCAGGCTGGGTCAGGATACTGCCTTATACCGAGTCGGTCGAAAGCCTGCTCTCTTACAGTATATGGTGGTTGGGTGAGGGCACGGAGTGGGCGCAGTATCAGGTGACGCGCGCTGAGGCCGCGGCGCGGGGCTTGGTCGCGAAACTCGAAGGTTGCGACGATCGGGATACCGCGGCCCGAATGCGCGGTCAGGAAGTCGCCGTCCGGCGGGCGGAATTGCCGCAAACGGCCGCGAAGGAATGGTACTGGAGTGATCTGATCGGTCTGAGGGTGGTCGACATCGCGGGCGAAGATCTTGGCCGCCTCACCCGGATACTCAGGACCGGCGCCAATGATGTGCTGGTGGTGGAAGGCGGTCGCGAGCGTCTGATCCCGTTCATCGAGGACGTGATCAGGGAAGTCGATCTGGCGGCCGGTATCGTACGCGTGGATTGGAGCGCCGATTACTGATGCTTCAGTTCGATGTCGTGACGCTGTTTCCGCAGATGCTGGATGCGGTGACCGAGTGGGGCGTGACGGGACGGGCGCGCGAGCGGGGGTTGTATCACCTCGTGGCGTGGAATCCCCGCGACTTCGCGGGCAATGCTTATCGGACCGTCGATGACCGCCCGTACGGGGGCGGCCCCGGCATGGTGATGATGCCCGAGCCGCTGCACAAAGCGCTCGCTGCTGCGCAGCAGCGGCAGAAAAGCGCAGGCGTGAAAAGGCCGCGGGTGGTATACCTCTCGCCGCAGGGCAGTTTGCTGGATCACGCGCGCGTAGCCGAATACGTCGACGAGGCCGGTCTCGTGCTGCTCGCCGGGCGCTACGAGGGCGTGGATGAGCGGCTCATCGGGCGCGCGGTCGACGAGGAAGCCTCGATCGGCGACTACGTGCTCTCGGGCGGCGAGCTGGCGGCGATGGTGGTGATCGACGCGCTGGTGCGGCAGATGCCCGGCGCACTGGGTGACGCGGAGTCGGCGAGCCAGGACTCGTTCGCGAACGGGCTGCTGGATTGCCCGCACTACACGCGGCCGGAGGCGTACGCGAACGAGAGCGTGCCGCCGGTGCTGCTGTCCGGCAACCATGCCGAGATCGCCCGCTGGCGCCTTAAGCAGGCGCTCGGCAGGACCTGGGTGCGGCGGCCGGAGCTGCTGGTGGAGCGGACGTTGAGCGAGCAGGAGCGAGCGCTGCTGGACGAGTACCGGAAGGAACTGGAATT
>DATFGD010000274.1:0-2542 GCA_035249725.1 Burkholderiales bacterium | reverse complement strand
TACTCGGCGTCATCGCCGGTGCGCTGCTCTTCAAGCATCTCGACAGCGCCGTGCTGCTGCGCCTGCTGGGCCTTTTTATCATGGCCTTCGCGGTCTACGTGCTGGCGGTCCAGTACTTCGGACTGCCGCAGGTGCGCTGCTCGCGCCGCTGGGCCGCACCGGTGGGTTTCCTGGGCGCCGCCGGGGACACCATGTTCGGCGGGGGCGGCGGGACGCTGGTCGTGATTTACATGCACATGCGCGGCATCAGCACGGTGCAGTTTCGCGCGACCGTCGTCGTGCTGTGGTTTTTCGAAATGATCGCGCGGCTTGCCGGCTATGCCTTGTCGGGCTACTACACCGTTTCAACGCTGCTCTTTGCCGCAGTGATGTTGCCGCTGGTGTGGGCGGGCACGCTCCTGGGCGAGCGCATCGGCAATCGCATCAGCCCGAAGACGTTTTCAAAAGTGCTTGCCGTCATGCTGCTCGCAAGCGGCATCAGCGTACTTTTGAAATGAGCAGAACTAACGCAGGAAGATTACGGCGGGAAAAGTCGCTACGGCGAGCACCAGTACGACCCACTCGAGGTTATTGCGTTTGAGCCAGCCGGTGAAGTGCAGAACCAGGATGGTGATCGCGATCACATAGAAAGCATAAAAAGCCATCGACTGTCTCCCCGTTTGTCGATTGAAGGGAAGCATAAACTAATTCATACGGGCGGGACAGGGGAAAGTTCACGCGCGTGGACAGACGATGCGTTCGCGGTCGCAGTGCGGCGTGATATCGTATGAGTGCGACCCTCATACCATGTCATTCATACTTGCTCTCGACGAAGGCACGACCAGTGCCCGGGCAATCCTGTTCGATCGCGCCGGCGCGATCCGCGCAGTGGCGCAGAAGGAGTTCACGCAGTTCTTTCCGCAGCCGGGCTGGGTGGAACACGATCCGAACGAGATCTGGGCGGCGCAGCTTGCGGTTGCCGCCGAAGCGTTGGCGCGTGCGGGCATTGACGCGCGGGATGTGGCGGCCATCGGTATCACCAACCAGCGGGAAACCGCGATCGTGTGGGACCGTCGAACCGGAGAGCCGATTCACCATGCCATCGTCTGGCAGGACCGGCGCACGGCCGGCTACTGCGATGAGCTGAAAACGGCGGGTCGCGAAGCCCTGATCGCGGACCGGACCGGGCTCGTCATCGACGCCTATTTTTCCGGCACGAAGCTTAAGTGGCTGCTGGACAACGTTCCGGGCGCACGCGAAAAGGCGCGGCACGGCGAACTCGCTTTCGGGACCGTGGATAGCTGGCTCATCTGGAAGCTTACCGGCGGTGCGCACCTGACCGATCCGAGCAACGCCTCGCGCACGCTTTTGTACAACCTGCGTGAGGGCATGTGGGATGACGAGATGCTGGGTCTCCTGGATGTGCCGCGGAGCGTTTTGCCGGACGTGTGCCCGTCGAGCGCGATCGTTGCCCACACCGCAGGCGACCTGTTTGCGTCGCGCATCCCGATCGCCGGAATCGCGGGCGACCAGCAGGCGGCGCTCTTCGGGCAGCGCTGCGTCGCTCCGGGCAAGGCCAAAAACACCTATGGAACCGGCTGCTTCATGCTGATGCACACGGGGGAAGCGCCGGTCGTCTCGTCCAACCGGCTGCTGACCACCGCGGCGTGCCACACCGGCGCGTGCCCGCAGTACGCGCTCGAAGGCAGCGTGTTCATCGCAGGCGCGGTGGTCCAGTGGCTGCGGGACGGTTTGGGTCTGATAAAAACGTCAGCGGACATCGAACCGCTTGCGGCGAGCGTTGTGGATAATGGCGGCGTTTACCTCGTGCCCGCCTTCACCGGCATGGGAAGCCCGCACTGGGATCCGTATGCGCGTGGCATGATCCATGGGCTCACGCGCGGCGCGGGGGCTGGCCACATCGCGCGCGCCGCGGTGGAAAGCATTGCATATCAGACCGCCGATGTCCTTCATGCCATGCAACGCGATTCGGCCATCCAGGTCAGCGAGCTGCGGGTGGACGGCGGCGCGGCACGCAACGATCTGTTGATGCAGTTTCAGGCCGACCTGCTCGGGGTGTCCGTGGTGCGGCCGAAGATCACTGAGACCACGGCTTTGGGCGCGGCTTACCTGGCCGGGTTGGCCGTCGGCTACTGGAACAATGAGGGCGAAATCGACGCGCAGTGGCAGGTCGATCGGGTTTTCGAACCGGCGATGGACCGGGTGCGCGCCGAAACGCTTCTGGCCGGATGGCGCAAAGCGGTCGAACGCGCAAAGAACTGGGCTTCGGCCTGATTGCGCCCATGCCGGCGTGCCCTTACCATTCCATCCGCCGTTCCATGCGTCCCCACAGGGAGGAGTTATATGCGAACCATCAAGGCGGTTGTCTCATCTTTGCTGTTGCTGTGTATGACCTCGGGGCCGGCAGGAGCCCAGGCGATCGAAGACGAACTTGTCCTCATCACCCCGGTCGCCCGCACCCTCACCGATCCCGCACTCGCAGAGTTCGCCAAGTATGCGAAGGAAAAATGGAACATCAACGTCCGGACGAGCGCGCTCGCCG
>DATFGD010000273.1:0-4229 GCA_035249725.1 Burkholderiales bacterium | reverse complement strand
ACAGAAACGTTGTTGATGTTCGCCGCCCGGCGGGAGCACCTGGATAAGGTGATACGCCCCGCGCTGAAGGCCGGAAACTGGGTGTTGTGCGACCGCTTCACGGACGCGACGTACGCCTACCAGTCGGGGGGGAGTGGCGTGCCGTGGGAGGGGGTACAGCTTCTCGAGCAGTGGGTCCACGGCGGCTTCCAGCCGGATATGTCAGTGCTGTTGGACGTCCCCGCGGACACAGGACGCGAACGAAGCCGCCACGCTCGATTGCCTGACCGGTTCGAGCAGGAGGAGCGGGCGTTTCACGAGCGCGTGAGGCAGGCCTATCTGCGGCGTGCCCACGAGCAGCCCCAGCGGATTCGTGTAATCGACGCGAACACGGGGATCTCGCAAGTGCATAAGGCACTCGAAGACTTGGTGTTAAACATTTGTAAATAAGATAGTTATTGTCTGGTCTATTGGTATAACGCTTCGAGCTGCACATGCAAGCCATCGTCAACAGCGCCTTACCCTGGCATGAAGGGCAATTTCGGCGCCTTGTGGAGGAACGCGACCGGTTGCCGCATGCCTTGCTCGTCCACGGCCCGCAAGGGACCGGGAAAGTGGCGTTTGCCAGGGCATTGGCCAAGTCGCTGTTGTGCGAATCGCACCAAAGCGATGCGGGCTGTGGCCGCTGCGTGGGCTGCGGCTGGTTTGAATCGGGCACTCATCCGGATTTGCGGATGATCGAGCCTGCGGCGCTTGCGGATGTCGAGCAGGAGGAGCAGGGCGCCAGCAAAGCAAGCACGCGCATCCTGATCGAGCAGATCCGGGCGCTGGCCGACTTCGTCAACATCTCCAGCCACCGTGGTGGCGCGAAAGCCGTGGTGATTCACCCCGCGGAGGCGCTTAACGTGAATGCCGCCAACGCGCTCCTAAAAAACCTCGAGGAACCGCCGGAAGGGACGTTTTTCATCCTCGTCGCGCACCGTATTCACTTCCTGCTGGCCACGCTTCGCAGCCGCTGCCGACATATCGCGCTGCCAACGCCGGCGCCCGAGTCCGCTGTTGCCTGGCTTGCCGCGCAGGGCGTGCGCGAACCGGCGCTCGCCCTCGCGCACACCGGCAATGCGCCTTTACTCGCGCAGGGGCTGGAAGAGCAGGAATACTGGCAGCAGCGCGATGCGTTCCTTGCACAGGTCGCAGTGCGCCGCTTCGATCCCTTGGCGGCCGCCGAGCAAATTTGCGATTATCCGCTGCGCGATGTCGTAAGCTGGCTGCAAAAGTGGACGTTCGATCTGGTGTTACAGCGGCATCTCGGCAAGGTTCGCTACAATCCCGATCGCGTTACGGCCATCGCTGCACTGGCCGTGCAGATGGAGCCGCTGGCGATGCTGCGCTTTCACCGCCACACGCTCGCGCTCCAGGGTGTTATCGATCATCCGCTCAATCCGCGACTGCTGGTCGAACAACTCCTTCTCGACTACAGCCGCGCCTTGACGGGCGGCACCACGGCCTCCTGAATGCTGGTCGATTCGCACTGCCATCTGGATTTTCCTGAACTCGCGCCGCAACTCGAGAGCGTGCTTGCACTCATGCGCAAAAATGCGGTGAGCCACGCGCTCTGCATCAGCGTGAAGCTCGAAGAGTTTCCGCAGATTAGGGCGCTCGCCGAGAGTCATCGAGAGCTTTATGGATCGGTCGGCGTCCATCCCGACTATGAGGACGTGACCGAAGTTTCGGTCGAGCGTCTCGTGCAACTGGCGCAACATCCGCGTATCGTCGGCATCGGTGAGACGGGTCTCGATTACTACCGGCTGAAGGGTGATCTCGAATGGCAGCGTGAACGCTTCCGCTGTCACATCCGTGCAGCGCGCGACTGCGGCAAGCCGCTCATCATCCATACCCGTTCGGCAGCGGAGGACACGCTGCGCATCATGCGCGAGGAGCGGGCAGGGGAGGCGCGCGGCGTGATGCACTGCTTCACCGAGTCGTGGGACGTAGCCAGCGCCGCGATGGAACTGGGGTTCTATATCTCGTTTTCTGGCATCGTCACCTTCAAGAACGCACAGGCGCTGAAGGAAGTCGCCCGTAAGGTGCCGCTCGAACGCATGCTGGTGGAGACGGACTCACCGTTTCTCGCGCCGGTCCCATTCCGCGGAAGGGTCAACCAGCCGGGGTTCGTCAAGCACGTGGCCGAGGAGATTTCGCGCCTGCGTGGCGTGCCGTTCGAGGACATCGCCCGCGCGACGACCGAAAATTTTCATAAACTGTTTGGAACCAGGGAAAATGGAATTCATGCGTAACATCTCAGGCGGCGTGTTGTGCACCGTGCTTCTTGTCGCTACGGGGGCATGGGCGGGCGTCTATGAGGACATGATTCACGCGATCAAGAACGGCGATGAAAAGACGGCGGCCGCGCTGTTCAAAAAAGGGGTCGACGCGGATACCGTAACGCCGGAGGGCGAATCTCTGCTCATGCTAGCCGTCAAGGAAGGAAAGCTGAGCCTGGTGCAGACCGTTCTCGCTGCCAAACCGAAGATCAATGCCCGCAACGCACATGGCGAGACGGCCTTGATGCTCGCCGCGCTACGGGGACAGAGCGAAATCGTGCGCTTGCTGCTCGAGCGTGGCGCGGAGGTGAATCACTCGGGATGGACGCCGCTCATGTATGCGGCGGTGAATAACCGAGCCGACGTTGCGCGACTGCTGATCGCGCGCAAGGCCGACGTCAACGCGGTGGCGGACAACGGCACGACCCCTTTGATGATGGCGGCGCGCGAAGGCCACCTCCAGATGGTCATGCTGCTGCTGGACCACGGTGCCGACGTCAACCACAAGACCAAGTTTGGCTATACGGCCCTTGAAGTCGCCCGGGACCGCGGGATGCGGCAGATCGCCGATGCCTTAATCAAGGCCGGCGCAGAAGACTAGCTGATCAGTTGAGCTGGTGAGACGTCCGACGCAATCGATCTAACTGCAGCCCAATAGCGATCTGCCGGCCAACTCGCCGAACCCGGCGATAAACGTTCCCACGCAAAGAAGGATGATGGGCAGCCGCTCCGGCGGGCGCGTCTGAACGCTGTCCAGACGCCCGAGCAGCACGTTCCAGCGCTCGATCACGATCCCGAGAATCACGCCCACGGCGGCGATCCGTGACACCCAATCCCATTCGCAATGGGTATAGGCGTAGCGTCCCGAGATGATGAGGATAATGAAGAGCGTGTAGAAGACGATCAGGTGTCTGCGCATCGGCGCATTATACCGACGGCATGGGTCATCGGCCTGATCCCTCTGACTACGTATAATGTATATTATGTCAAATCATCGCTTGATGGCGTTGGGGGTCTTTTCTCACAAGACACTTGCCGCCTCTCTCCAAAGGCTTCGAGCACGCCGCTCATTCATGCGATGAACTGGGCGCTCGCCAATGCATCGCGGACCGGCTGGAGCTGGCCTGATTGCTTAACTTGGCGGTGCGGACGCCTGGGCGCGAGGCGTATAGAGGGGCCCGACGAATTTCGCAGTGTTGAACTCGTCGAAGTAATGTCTGGTGGTCGGATATCGGGGCGAAGAAGGAAGGCGCAAGCCGACCCTCGTGACAATACCCTCTTCAATCTCGAGCGCGACGAGTTCCGCGCATCTTCCGAGTGCGACGCGATAACCCGGCCGCGGTCCGCCACGGCACACCCGCATGAAATACTCCGCAAGTGTCATCCGTAATTCGAGTGCGGAGACTTCCAATCCGTAGAAGCCGGTGAGTGCATCCACACTCTGATCGCCATTGAACGTAAAGCCGGCGAAAAATGACTGTCCTTTACAAACGCTGCCGGCCGTTTGCGGGTGGGTTCCATCCATTGTGTGACTCCTCCGGGACCTGCCTATGACTCCCCCGCCCGGATATCACGCGTTTTCTCGTGCGCCCTCTTCGCGACAAGGGCAAGCGTTGTTCGATTCTTATTGGTCTGACAACGTACGACAACCGGGATCAGCGCTAGCGAGCGACATCCATGCCAGCGCTGCGAACGCAACCAAATCAAGTGACACGGTGCGGGGGCTGCTCGACTGTTGTTGCCACCGAGCGACGCTAAGTGCAGCGACTCGATGAATCGAATTGCCTATCAGTGATTTCGTGTGTCGCTAGCGGGCGACGCGCGCAACGATAAAGCGCCCTTTTTCGGCACAATCGTGCATGGCGTTCGCTGCGGTGCTCGGGTTAGCCGGTGTTATACTTCTCGACCAGCAAGCAGCGGGAGGGA
>DATFGD010000272.1:0-3591 GCA_035249725.1 Burkholderiales bacterium | reverse complement strand
TTGCGCGCCTGCCCGACGCGCAGGCGCGCGCCGCGTAATCAGCGGCAATTTTTCAGAGGACGGAAATGGCGGACAGAAACGTAGCGGTCGCGCTCGACCGGTTCACCTGGCGCATGTTGTCGCAGTACGTGTCGCCGTGGGAGTTCGAGCAGCTCAAGCAGAAGATCCAGGACTGGGACCAATGGTGTGAGGAGTGGTGTAACGCTGCACGCAAGCACGCCGATATCGCGGACCAGGCTGCCGCCGCAGGCAATCACGTTACGGCCGGCGGTGCGTACGTGCGCGCCGCGCTCTATTACCACTGGGCGAGTTTTCTGTTCGTCCACGATCAAAAGCAGTGGCGTGCGGCGATGGAAGCGATGGACGCATGCTGGAAAAAAGCGGCGCCGCTGGTGAATCCGGCAATGGAACTGTTCGAGATTCCATTCGAAGGCGTGCCGTTGCCGGGCTATCTCCGCAAACCGGACGGTGTGAAGAAAGCGCCGCTCGTCATTCTCGTCCCGGGTGGAGATTCCACCAAGGAAGAGCTGTACGATTTCAGCGAGCATATCGTGAAGCGCGGCATCGCGGTCTTTGCTTTCGACGGCCCGGGGCAGGGACTTGTGAGCACGCGCGTGAAATTGCGGCCGGACTTCGAAGTGCCGATCCGCGCCGTCACCGATTTCATCCTGAAGCGGGACGACGTGGATGCGGCGCGTGTTGCCATCGGCGGCATCTCGTACGGCGGTCTGTTTGCGTGCCGCGCCGCGGCTTTCGACGATCGGTTCAAGGCGGTGGTGTCCGTCAGCAGCTGGTACACGCCTGCGGGGCGCTTCCCCGGCATGGACCCCCTTTCGCAGTTGGGGCTCACCCAGTACATGGGCGATGATCCTCAATCGGTGCAGGACAGCATCACGATGAAGGGCGCCGCCGAGCGCATCAAGGTACCGCTTCTGCAGATCTACGGCGGTCTGGACAAGGCTTCGCCGCCGGAGCACGCGCATCGGGTCGCGGCCGAGGTAAAGGGGCCGAAGACCACGCTCGTGTTCGATGACGGCGTGCACGTCTGCAACAACCTGCACCACATCGTGCGCCCGCTCATCGCCGACTGGCTTGCCGAACGTCTGAAGTGATATGTAATGCATTCCACTAAGGATCGTCATCCCGGCGGACGCCAAGATCCAGAAACTTCACTGGATTCCGGCTTTCACCGGAATGACGGGATCTGAACCATGGCGATCGTGCTCGGCGCGCGGGCGCTGGAAGGCGTCCTGCGCATGCACGATGCCATCGATATGCTGGAGACGATGTCGCGGCACGAGGCGTCCGGCCGCACGCTGATCGCGCCCCGCCAGACGGTTCCGATCGAAGGCGGCTGGATGCGCCTGATGTTTGCGGCCGACTACGAAAGCGGCCATGCGGCCACCAAGGCGTTCCACATGGTGCGCGGCGTGGGCGTGCGCTACATCGTATCGCTCTACCGCGTGAAGGACGGCGAGCTGCTCGCGGTGCTCGACGGCCGGCTCATCACGGACATGCGCACCGGTGCCGCAAGCGGCGTTGCCGCGCGTTGTCTGAAGCTGCCGTCATCGGTCACGGTAGGCCTGCTCGGCTCGGGCCACCAGGCGCGCATGCAGCTCGAAGCGCTCGCCGCAACGCTGCACGTCACCAAAGCGAGCGTATACAGCCCCAATGCGCAGCATCGGCACGCGTTTGCCGCGGAAATGACCCGCAAACTTGATTTGCCCGTCGCGGCGGTCGAGTCCGCCGAAGCTGCCGCACGGGGTCACACGGTTGTCGTGGTCGCAACGAACGCGGTCGGCGCCGAGCCTGTTCTCCGCCGCCGCTGGCTCGACGAATGCCGGCTGGTGTGCGCGGTGGGCAGCACGCGCCGGGAATCGATCGAAGTGGATGCCGCGACGTTCGGTGATGCGACGATCGTAATCGTCGATTCGTTGCTTGCGGCCGAAGAAGCAGGAGATCTGCAGCAGGCGCTCGCGAACGGGGCGTTGGAATTGGAGCGGCAGGTCACGCTGGCGCAGTTGGTATCGCAGGGCAAGCAGGCACTCGGCGGCGGCTATGCGGTGTTCAAATCCGTCGGCACGGCGCTGCAGGATCTCGCGCTGGCGGTCCGTTACTATGAGCGGCTCCAATCATCCGGAAGCGTCATTGCAGCACCGGACCTCGCGAGCCTGAAGGAGCCGGTTAGCGCTTCGGGCGGCACAGCGCACACCCGCGCTCGCGGAACCTGATGGAAAACGAAACGCTGCTCAGCAGGGCAGAGGCTCGCCATTACACGAACACGACCGTAGCGTGCCTGCACGCATACGTTTGAAACGCTGAAAGGGATGGAAATGGCAACAAGGGGCACGGCAACGGCAAACAAGGGGAGCGGCAAGGGGCAGGTCGGCATCGCACGCAAGGCGGTGCGCAAGACGGAAGAGCGCAAATACCCGCGGATCGACGGCCGAGCTGCGGCCAACTTCGTATCGCTGCAGGAAATCGT
Source organism: Burkholderiales bacterium (assembly GCA_035249725.1). Classification (GTDB taxonomy): domain Bacteria; phylum Pseudomonadota; class Gammaproteobacteria; order Burkholderiales; family SG8-41; genus DSOT01. The sequence goes on along the minus strand of DATFGD010000272.1, from coordinate 1,106 downwards.
GCATGCGGCGCGGCGCAATCTGTCACAGGACTTGTGGGACCATCTTTCGGGCGGATCCGATTCTGAAACGACGCTCGCCCGGAACCGCATGGGCTTCGACCGCCTCGCGCTGCGTCAGCGAGTCCTCGTGGACGTGCGAAACATCGACATCAGCACGACGATCCTGGGCCAGAAGATCGCGAGCCCGGTGTTCCTCGCGCCGGTGGGAGGATTCGTCGGCTTTGTCCATCCGGAAGGCGCACGCAACGTCGCGCGGGCCGCGGTCGCGCGCGGCACGGCCGCATTCATCAGCACCGCGGCGAAGCCCAGCATCGAGGCGGCTGCGGAAGCGGTGAAGGAACCGCTCATCTTTCAGCTTTACGTGAGAGCCGACCGCAAGTGGGTGGAAGACATACTCGACCGCGCCAAGGCGGCGGGCTATCGCGCGCTGTGCGTATGCGTGGACCGCAATTATTATGGAAGGCGGGAGCGCGACATCATCAGCCGCGCGAACGTGCGCGAAGGGTTCGGCGATCCCAGCTACCAGATGGCGCTCAACTGGAAGGATCTGGTGTGGATGAAGGCGCGCATGAAGCTGCCGCTCATCGTCAAGGGTGTAGCGACGGCGGAGGACGCGCGGCTTTCCGTGGAGCACGGTGCGGACGTGGTCTATGTGTCCAATCACGGCGGGCGCCAGCTCGATCAAGGTCAGGGCACGATCGAAGTGCTGCCGGAAGTGGTCGAAGCGGTCGATGGCCGGGCGGAAGTGCTGTTCGACGGCGGGATCCTGCGCGGCACCGACGTGGTGAAGGCGCTCTGCCTGGGTGCGCGTGCGGTGGGCGTGGGCAAACTTCTGGGCTGGGGACTTGCCGCGGGCGGCGAGGCGGGACTCGTTCGCATGCACGAACTGCTGGACCTCGAAGTCCGCACGGCCATGGGACTCATGGGCGTCACTACGCTCGCGCAGCTTGGACCGTCGTGGGTGCGACCGGCGCACCCGGTACGTCCCGCTACGCAAACCAATGCCTATCCATGGTTCGAAGAGAAGCTGCGCAAATAACGGCGCCGAATGGGAGCCGTCATCCCGGCGCCCAGCCGGGATCCAGGCTATCACTGGATTCCGGATC
>DATFGD010000271.1:0-2086 GCA_035249725.1 Burkholderiales bacterium | reverse complement strand
TCGGGTGTCATGTTCACACCGCCGACGTTCGCGCCGCGCACGCTTCCGTACACGCCCGTTCGCGCCGGGTCGGTGACGCAATAGATGCCGACCGTCGCGACGCCAAGCGCCGCTGCAAGATGCGTGAGACCGGTGTCCACGCCGATGACCGCCTGGGCACCCGCCAGCAGCGCCATCACTTCCTGCAACGGCAACAACGGAGGCACGATGCTGTCGCCCACGTCCTGCGCGAGCCGCTCGCTGCGCACGCGCTCGGCCGTGCTACCCCAAGGGAAGATGCAACGTACGCCACGCTGCGCGAAGTACTGGCCCAGCTGGCTCCATCGGGACTCAGGCCACAGCTTGCGCGCGCTAGTGGTCGAATGGAGCAGGACCGCATAGCGGTTTTGAGGAAGCCATGCGAAACCCGCTGGCGATGCGCGGATTCCGTACTGAACCTCTGGACTGACGGCATAGTCGAGTGCGTGGGCGGCTAACGCACGATTGCGCTCCACCGCATGCCGGGTCCACGGCACACTGAATGTGCGATCGTAAAAGACGCCCAACGGCTCGCGTGAGCTTCTCCAATCGAGGCCATAACGCATGCCTCGTGCCGCACGCGCAATGAGCGCGCTCTTCAACAACCCCTGCGTGTCGATCACGGCATCATAGCGCTCGCGCCGCAGCACTCGGATAAAGGCGGCGATCTCCGCCCGCACCGTACGCCGCCATGGCGCGCGACGCCAACGCCGAATTGCGACCGGAAATACGTGACGCACGGCCGCATGGGCGCGCGGGACCGCCGAAAAATTTTCTTCCACCACCCAGTCGATTGCAGCGTCCGGAAATGCGCGGTGGATGTCGCTCGCCACGGGCAAGTTGTGCGCCACGTCCCCCAGCGAAGAGGTCTTGACGAGCAGGATCGATTTCATCGTTGTTGTGGTGAACCGCGCTGCGCGATGCTACACGCAAAGCTCTGTTGCGCATAGAATACGGGCGTCGCGACCCGCAGCTTGATACAACCGCAGAATAGAGCAGTCAATGATTTTCGTCACCGGCGGTGCCGGGTTTATCGGGTCAAACTTCGTTCTCGCGTGGCTTGCGACTGAAGGCTCACCGGTCATCAATCTCGACAAGCTCACCTATGCCGGCAATCTGGGCAATCTCGCCGAACTTGGCGGAAATCCGCACCACACCTTTGTCAAAGGCGACATCGGCGATCGCGTGCTCATCGCAAAACTGCTGAAGGACTACCGGCCCAACGCCATCGTCAATTTCGCTGCCGAAACCCACGTCGATCGATCCATACACGGACCTGCCGACTTCGTGCAGACGAACGTACTCGGCACGTTTTCTCTGCTGGAAGAAGCGCGTACGTACTGGTCGTCCCTTGCACCTGCAGAACAGAATCGTTTCCGGTTCCTGCACGTCTCCACCGACGAGGTCTATGGTTCGCTCACAGCAGATGATCCCGCGTTCGCCGAGACGACCCCGTATGCACCGAACAGCCCTTACGCCGCGTCAAAAGCCGCTTCGGATCATTTCGTGCGTGCCTACCACCACACCTATGGATTACCGACGCTCACGACCAACTGCTCCAACAATTACGGCCCGCTGCAGTTTCCCGAGAAGCTCATTCCGCTGATGATCGTCAACGCGCTCCGGGGCAAGTCGCTGCCGGTCTACGGCGACGGGCTGAACGTGCGCGACTGGCTCTATGTCGGTGATCACTGCGCCGCCGTGCGCCTGGTCTTGCGCCGGGGCCGCCCGGGGGAGACCTATAATATCGGCGGCAACAGCGAGCGCAACAATCTCGAAGTGGTGAAATCGATCTGCGCCATATTGGATGAACTGCGTCCGGACGCTGCGCCGCATGCGCGGCTGATAGCGTTTGTCAAAGACAGGCCAGGTCATGATCGCCGCTATGCCATGAACCCGCAGAAGATCGCCGACCAACTCGGGTGGCGGCCGGTAGAGGGCTTCGAATCAGGCCTGCGCAAGACGGCGGAGTGGTATCTCGATCACATGGATTGGGTGGAGAACGTGACGAGCGGCGCATACCGCAACTGGCTCGATCTCAACTATGCGAACCGGGGGGCAGCGTGAA
>DATFGD010000270.1:0-2737 GCA_035249725.1 Burkholderiales bacterium | reverse complement strand
AGATCTACGATTACGTGATAGTAGGCGCCGGCTCGGCGGGTTGCGTGCTCGCCCATCGCCTCACCGAGGATGGCCGCCGCACGGTGCTGCTGCTCGAGGCCGGGCCAAAAGACACCTATCCGTGGATCCACATCCCGATCGGTTACGGCAAGACCATGTTCCACCCGGTCTATAACTGGGGCTTTTACACCGAGCCCGAGCCGGGCATGAACCATCGCCGCGTGTACTGGCCGCGCGGCCGGGGACTGGGCGGATCGTCGTCGATCAACGGACTCATCTACGTGCGCGGACAGCCCGAAGACTATGATCGGTGGGCTGCGCTCGGCAACTCAGGCTGGAGCTGGCGCGAGGTCCTGCCGTACTTTCGCAAATCCGAGCACAACACGCGCGGCGCGAGCGAATTCCACGGCGCCGACGGCCCGGTGTGGTGCGCGGATATCGGCGAGCGGCACAAGTTGATGGAGGCGATCATACGGGCGGCCGGCGAACTGGGCGTCGCACGCAACGACGATTTCAACGGCGTGACGCAGGAAGGGGTCGGGTACTACCAGCTCTTCACGCGCAAAGGCTTGCGCTGTTCGGCCGCCACCGCATATCTCCGGCCCGCGCAGAGCCGCCGCAACTTGCGGGTGGAGACGAACGCTCACGCCACGGCGATCGCCTTCGATGGCGCGCGCGCAACGGGTGTCAGATACCTGCAGCATGGCGTCGCGAAGGAGGCGGATGCGGGGCGCGAAGTCATCCTCGCTGCCGGTGCGCTGCAAAGCCCGCAGCTGCTCCAGGTTTCAGGCGTCGGCCGCGCGGCGTTTCTGCGGGAGATGGGCATCCCCGTCGTCAGGGACCTGCCCGGCGTCGGGGAGAATCTCCAGGACCATCTCCAGTTACGCCTCATGTACAAGGTGCGAAAGCCCATCACGACGAACGACGAGCTTCGCAGCGTCATCGGAAAGCTGCGGATCGGGCTCCGCTGGCTCATCTTCCGCACGGGACCGCTCGCGATCGGCATCAACCAGGGCGGACTCTTCACGCGCGTGCTGCCGGAATCGAAAACGCCCGACATCCAATTTCACTTTGCCACGCTGTCGGCGGACATTGCGGGCGGCAAGCCGCACGCGTGGCCGGGGTGCACGTTTTCAGTGTGCCAGCTCCGCCCCGAGTCGCGCGGAACGGTCATGATCAAGTCCCCCGACCCCCTGCAGCCGCCGGCGATGCGGCCGAATTATCTCGCGAGCGAGACGGATTGCCGCTGCGCAGTGGAGGCCGTCAAATTTGCGCGCCGGCTTGCCGCCGCGCCGGCGCTCGGGGAATATATCGCCGAGGAGTACCGGCCGGGGACTGCGGCGGCAACCGACCGCGAGTTGCTCGACTTCGCGCGCAGCTACGGTGCGACCATATTCCATCCTTCCGGCACCTGCCGCATGGGGGCGGATCCGATGGCTGTTGTTGACGAGCGGCTGCGCGTGCACGGCCTTGCCGGATTGCGCGTCGTCGATTGTTCGGTCATGCCGACCCTCACCTCGGGCAACACGCATGCGCCCGTGGTGATGATCGCCGAGAAGGCGGCCGATCTCATCCGCGAGGACGCGCTCCACGCCGGGACCTGATATTCGAGTGAAGGAGTAAGCATGGGCTGCTGCCACGCGTATTTCGCCAACACCGGCGCAGGAGACGACGCTTTTACGATCGACGCGTCCCGGCTCACGTTTGGGGCCGGCTGTCTGAAGGAAGCCGGCGATCAGGCCAGGGCGCACGGCATGACGCGCGTGGGCCTCTACACCGACGCGCGCGTGAAGCGCCTTCCTCATTTTGCGACCGTCACGCAGTCGCTCAAAACCGCCGGAATCGATTTCGCGATCTACGATGAAGTCAAAGTCGAGCCGACCGACGCGTCGTTCGAGCACGCCGCGCGCTTTGCGCAAGCGGGCCGGTTCGATGGCTACGTCTCGGTGGGGGGCGGCTCGGTGATGGATACCTGCAAGGCCGCGAATCTCTACGCGAGCCACCCCGCGGCGTTCCTCACTTACGTCAATGCGCCGGTTGGGGACGGCAAGCCGGTGCCCGGACCGCTCAAGCCGCACATCGCGTGCCCCACGACCTCCGGCACCGGCTCGGAAGCGACCGGTATCGCGATCTTCGACCTGCTCTCGCTCAAGGCGAAGACGGGCATCCAGTCGCGCTGGCTTAAGCCCACAACCGGTCTCGTCGACCCCGAAGTCACGCGAACGCTGCCCGTCACGATCGTCGCGTCCACCGGTTTCGATGCGATGTCGCACGCGCTCGAGTCGCTTACCGCACAGTCGTACGCGCGCCGGGCAAAGGCACAGCGACCGTCACAGCGTCCGCCAAGTCAGGGCGCCAATCCCTGGAGCGATGCGGTCGCGTTCGAAGCGCTGCGCCTGATCGGTCAGTATTTTGTGCGCGCGATCCAGGATCCCACCGACACCGAAGCGCGCAGCGAAATGATGTATGCCGCGACACTCGCGGGTATTGCCTTCGGCAACGCCGGGTGCCACCTGCCGCACGGTATGTCGTACGCGGTGTCGGGGCTCGTGCGCGAATTTCGCACACCCGATTATCCGCAGGAAGAAGCATTCATCGCCCATGGCATGTCGGTGATCCTGAATGCGCCTTCGGTCTACCGTTACACGGCAAGTGCCTGTCCCGAGCGCCATCTCGACGGGGCCCGCATGCTGGGCGCCGATGTGCGCGGTGCGTTGCCCACGGACGCCGGCGAAGT
>DATFGD010000269.1:0-6887 GCA_035249725.1 Burkholderiales bacterium | reverse complement strand
GGGCGCCGAGCGTCCTCCTGAGCCAGGCCGCGATATCTTCGATTTCTTCCAGCGACACCGAATGCGGCATCGCATACTCGTGCCACTCCACGTCGTACCCCATTTGGCGCAGGAAGTCACGCGAGCCTGAGCCCATTGCGTGGGGTACGACGGGATCTTCGGTGCCATGCACCATGAAGATCGGTGTGCGGGCATTGATCGGAGCGGCTTCCTGTGCGAGCGATTCCGCGAGCGGAAGATAGGTGGACAACGCCATTATGCCCGCGAGGCGCGCAGTATGACGCAGTCCCGTATGCAGCGCGATCGCGCCGCCCTGGGAAAATCCGGCCAGGATCATGTTTTCTGTGGCGATGCCGCGCGCCGTTTCGCGGGCGATGAGCGCGTCGATCGCCTTTGCGGAAGCACGTACGCCCGCTTCGTCGGGCTGTCGGGATCGCCCTTCCAGGTCGCCGTACGAGACGTCGTACCACGCGCGCATGACGTAGCCGTTATTGATCGTGACGGGGCGCAGCGGCGCATGAGGGAAAACAAACCGAATGGGGCGCAAGCCGCGCAGATCGAGCTCGCGCACGATCGGCACGAAATCGTTGCCATCGGCGCCGAGGCCGTGCATCCAGATGATACAGGCGCCGGGATTCTTGCCGGTTTCGATCTCGATTGTTTCGAGCAGTGCTTCCGCCATGACGGGATCTTCCTTCGCGCTCTTTTTGTTTCGGTTATTTTCGGATCGCCGACTTGGGACGGAACGCCTTTACCACGCTCTCGTTCGTCTCGATGTATGGGCCGCCGATCAAGTCGATACAGTACGGCACCGCGGCGAATATGCCGTGCACGACGGGCTTCCCCGCCTCGTCCTTCAAACCTTCCAGCGTTTCCTTGATGGCTTTGGGCTGCCCGGGCAAGTTGATGATGAGCGCACCCTTCCGCACCACCGCGACCTGACGCGAAAGTATGGCCGTGGGCACGAATTTGAGACTCACCTGACGCATCTGTTCGCCAAACCCCGGCATGACCTTGTCCGCGACGGCCAGGGTGGCTTCAGGCGTGACGTCGCGCGAAGCGGGACCCGTGCCACCCGTCGTCAGCACCAGATGGCAGCCCTCTTCATCGACGAGTCGTTTCAAGATTGCCGCGATCAACTCCTGTTCGTCGGGAATGAGGCGCGTCACCATGCGCCACGGACTCGTGAGCGCGCGCCCGAACCAGTCCTTGAGCGCAGGGATGCCTTCGTCTTCATAGACGCCGGCGGCGGCGCGGTCGCTGATCGAGACGAGGCCGATCAGCAATTCGTCACGGGTGGTCATCGATGGCCATTTCCTCTTTCTGACCGAGCGCCTCGCGTATGAGCTGGAACAACGCGCGATAGTTCTTTGGCGGCTTGTTTTCCGCGCGCTCGCGTTGGGTGTTGCGCACGAGGGCGCGCAACTGTTGCGCATCGGCATGCGGATGTGCGGCGACGAATTCGGCGAGTGCGGCATCGTCGGCCAGCATGCGCTCGCGCCAGCGCTCGATGCGGTGCAGCCGGGCGGTATGTTCGTGAGATGCCGCCTTCCATGCGTCGAGACTCGCACGGATGGGGTCCGGATCGACGGTGCGCATCAGCTTGCCGATGTACTGCAACTGGCGGCGCCGCGCTTCGAACTTGGTCATGCGTTTCGCCGCACACACCGCCTCGCGCAGATTGTCGGGCAACGCAATGGCGGCAAGCTGCGCTTCGTTGAGCGCCAGCAGTTCGGCACCCATATCCTGCAGGCGTAGCATCTGCTTTTTCTGCTGCGTTTTACTGGGGCGGGTATCGTCGGAAACCATGATTCGCTGCCATGCCGGAACTGCTATGATAACGCCCTTTCTCCCGAACCGGCTGCATCGGCCGGTCCGTGCCACGGATTACCCGCTCATGCCCGACACCCGGTTTTCCCACACCTCGGAACACTTGAAGCAGCTCGCGGCCGACGTGCTGAAATATGCGACGGAGCGCGGCGCCAGTGCCGCGGAAGCCGAGGCGAGCGAAGGATTCGGGCAGACCGTCACGGTACGGCAGGGCGAGGTCGAGACGATCGAATACAACCGCGACAAGGGCATCGGCGTCACGGTGTATATCGGCAAGCAGCGCGGTCATGCGAGCACCTCGGATTTTTCGCCGAAAGCGATGCGCGATACGGTCGATGCCGCGCTTTCCATTGCCAAATTCACCGCCTCCGACGACTGCGCCGGACTCGCCGACCCGGATCTGATTGCACGCGATGTGCCGGACCTCGATCTGTGGCACCCATGGGATCTGCCGGTAGAGCGTGCGATCGTGCTTGCGAAAGCCTGCGAGTCCGCCGGCGTTGCAGTGGATACGCGCATCAGCAATTCCGAGGGCGCCACGGTGTCGACACAGGAATCTCAGTTTGCTTATGGCAATACGCTGGGATTTCTCGGCGGCTATCCCAGTTCCCGCCACGGTGTCTGGTGTTCGCTGATCGCGGGCAAGAACGACGCCATGCAGCGGGATGACTGGTACGAGACGGCCCGCGACCCGGCGGCTCTGCCGACCCCAGAAGCTGTCGGCCGGCGCGCCGGTGAGCGCGCGGTACAACGTCTCGGCGCACGCAAGATCGCGACGACACAGGTTCCGGTATTGTTCGAAGCGCCGATTGCCGCGAGTCTCCTCGGCCATTTTGTATCGGCGGTGAGCGGCGGCAGCTTGTATCGCCGTTCCTCTTTCCTGCTCGATAGCGTCGGTAAACAGGTTTTCGCGCAACAGGTCCAGATCAGCGACCTGCCGCACATACCGAAAGGCCTGGCGAGCAGTCCCTTCGATGATGAAGGCGTCGCGACCCAGGCGCGCGATATCGTGAGCGACGGCGTAGTCCAGGGCTATTTTCTCGGGACCTATTCCGCGCGCAAACTGGGGCTGCGCTCCACGGGCAACGCCGGCGGCAACCACAACCTCGTCCTGCGCGACACGGGTGAGGACTTTTCTGCACTGCTCAGGAAGATGGGCACTGGTTTGCTGGTCACGGAACTGATGGGGCAGGGCGTAAACAGCGTGACCGGCGACTATTCGCGCGGTGCCGCCGGATACTGGGTCGAAGGCGGCGCGGTCGCCTATCCCGTGCAGGAAATCACGATTGCGGGTAACTTGAAAGAGATCTTTCGCGGCATCGTCGCTGCCGGGAACGATGTCGTGCGGCGCGGCTCGCGACAGTGCGGCTCGATACTCGTGGAACGCATGACCGTGGCCGGCGCGTGAGCGCTGCGGCGGCACTAAGATAAAATCAATAACTCAACTGGATACGCCATACATGTACTCAGAGAACCAAACCCTCGAGCAGGTCGATCCCGAAGTATGGGGTGCGGTCCGGAAAGAGCGTCAGCGTCAGGAAGACCACGTGGAGCTGATCGCGTCGGAGAACTACGCCAGTCCCGCCGTGTTGCAGGCGCAGGGTTCAGTGCTCACCAACAAGTATGCGGAAGGCTATCCCGGGAAGCGCTATTACGGCGGTTGCGAGTACGTCGACGTCGCGGAGCAGCTCGCCATCGATCGCGTAAAGAAGCTCTTTCATGCCGGATACGCGAATGTGCAGCCGCATTCCGGCGCCCAGGCCAACCAGGCGGTCTATGTCGCTGCGTTGCATCCCGGGGATACTTTGCTCGGCATGGCGCTGGACGCCGGCGGCCACCTTACTCACGGCGCGCGAGTGAACGTAAGCGGGCGCCTTTATGACGCCTACACCTACGGGCTCGATCCTGAGACCGAAGCGATCGATTACGCCGAGGTGGAAGAGCTGGCGCACGTCAAGAAGCCGAAGCTGATCGTCGCGGGCGCATCGGCCTATTCGCTCGTCATCGATTGGAAGCGCTTTCGCGCGATAGCGGACAAGGTCGGCGCGCTCTTCATGGCCGACATCGCCCACTATGCCGGACTGATCGCGGCCGGCTTTTATCCGAGCCCGGTTGGCATCGCGGACTTTGTGACCAGCACCACGCACAAGACGTTGCGCGGGCCGCGCGGCGGCTTGATCCTCGCGAACGCCGAACACGAGCGCGTGCTCAATTCGGCGGTGTTTCCCGGCACGCAGGGCGGCCCGCTCATGCACGTGATCGCCGCCAAGGCGGTTGCGTTCAAGGAAGCGACGAGCCGCGAGTTCAAGGTGTACCAGGAACAGGTGATGGACAATGCGCGCGTGATGGCCAAGGTGCTGCACGAGCGGGGCTGCCGCGTCGTTTCCGGGCGCACCGAGTGTCACATGTTTCTCGTGGATCTGCGCAACAAGAATCTGACCGGGCGCGACGCCGAGACGGTGCTGGGCCGCGTCGGCATCACCGTCAACAAGAATGCCGTACCCGATGACCCGCAGAAGCCGACCGTGACGAGCGGCATCCGGATCGGAACGCCGGCGATGACGACGCGCGGATTCAGGGAGGTCGAGGCGGAACGGCTCGCCACTTTGATCGCCGACGTGCTGGCCGCGCCGCAGGACGAGAAAGTCATCCAGAAGGTCGGCAGCGAAGTGAAGCGTCTGTGCGAGAAGTTTCCCGTCTATCGTAGATGAAGTGCCCCTTCTGCAAATCGGACGACACCCAGGTCATCGATTCGCGTGTGAGCGATGACGGGGAAAGCATACGCCGGCGCCGCCGCTGCGTGAGCTGCCACAAGCGGTTTACCACCTACGAGACGGTGGAGTTGCGCATGCCGCAGGTCGTGAAGCAGGACGGCACGCGAACCGAATTCGATCTCAGCAAACTGCGCACGGGATTCATGCGCGCCCTGCACAAGCGGCCGGTGCCCACACAGGCGGTCGATGACGCCATCGCCACCATTACGCAGAATGTGCTCGCGCTGGGCGAGCGGGAGATCCAGTCGCGGCGCCTGGGCGAGATGGTGATGCGTGAACTGCATCGGCTCGATCAGGTGGCCTACATCCGCTTCGCATCCGTCTACAAAAGTTTTCAGGGCGTGGATGACTTCCAGCACGCGATCAAGGAAGTGCAGAAGCCCGCTTCGAGCAAGAAATAGCCGCCAAGACGCCAAGCCCGCCAAGTTTTGTGGATAAAGGTGTTAGGGCGAGACAGGACCGTACTGGAGTTTGGCGCGCTTTTTGTGCTTGCTCCGATAATGATGGTTGATTCGTAGTCGTGATGTTCTTGGCGCTCTGGGCGTCTTGGCGGCGGAACCCTGATGTTCTCTTCGGATGATCGGCGATACATGGCGCGGGCGCTCGAGCTTGCCGAGCGGGGGCTCTATACGACTACGCCCAATCCGCGGGTCGGGTGCGTCATCGTCCGCGACGATCGCGTAGTGGGCGAAGGCGGGCACGAACGCGCCGGGAGCCCGCACGCGGAAGTGAACGCCCTCGCCATGGCGGGCGCCGCGGCGCGCGGCGCAACGGCGTACGTGTCGCTCGAGCCGTGCGCACACCAGGGGCGCACACCGCCGTGTGCATCGGCACTGGCTGCGGCGGGGGTTGCGCGCGTCGTTGCGGCGATGCGCGATCCGAATCCCGAGGTTGCCGGTAAAGGCTTTGCGATGCTCGAGCAAGCCGGGATCCGCGTGGAGAGGGGACTGCTCGAAGACGAAGCACGGGAGCTGAACATCGGTTTTGTAAGCCGCATGACGCGCGGGCGCCCGTGGGTGCGGATCAAGATTGCGGCAAGCCTCGATGGCAAGACGGCGCTCAATAACGGCAAGAGTCGGTGGATCACCGGTGCCGCGGCGCGACGCGACGGCCATGCCTGGCGCGCACGGGCCTGCGCGGTATTGACCGGCATTGGCACGGTCAAGGACGACGATCCGGAGCTGACCGTTCGGGAAGTCGAAACGCCGCGTCAGCCCTTGCGTATCGTGGTGGACAGCCGGCTCGAAACGCCGCCCGGTGCGCGCGTCCTCCGAAATGGCGCCCTGATCGCCACAGCCGTCGACGAGCCTTCAAAGAGCCGGAAATTGCGCGAGCATGGTGCGGAGATCGTGGTTTTGCCGAACGCAACGGGGAAGGTCGATCTCGCGGCGCTGATGCAGGAACTTGCACGGCGCGAGCTGAACGAAGTGCACGTCGAGGCCGGCTTCAAGCTCAACGGATCGTTGCTGCAGGAAGGGCTGGTTGACGAACTGGTGGTGTATCTTGCGCCACACCTGATCGGCGATGAAGCGCGGGGCATGTTCCACTTGCCCGCGCTCGAAGATCTGAGCGGGCGGCGCGGCCTCAAGATACACGACGTGCGCAGCGTGGAGACGGACATACGGGTCATCGCGAGGCCGGTCTGATGTTTACCGGGATCATTACTGCAGTGGGGCGCATTGCGGACAGTAAGCCGTCAGCGGGCGGACTCAAATTGCGTATCGAAGCGGGAGAACGTTTTCTTGACGGCGTCGCGGCCGGAGACAGCATCGCCGTTAACGGCGTGTGTCTCACCGTGGTGTCGCTCGCCGGCGCGATATTCGAAGCGGATGTATCGCAGGAGACGCTCGACTGCACGGCCGGCTATCCGGTGAACGCACGCGTGAATCTCGAACAGGCGCTGCGTCTTTCGGACCGGCTCGGCGGACATCTCGTAAGCGGTCACGTGGATGGCGTGGCGCAGGTGGTTCGCATCGAAGTATCCGGCGATAACCGCGTGCTCGCGATCGCCACACCCCACGGCCTTGCCCGATACATCGCGCGCAAAGGTTCGGTGGCGATCGATGGGGTCAGCCTCACCGTAAATTCGGTAAGCGGCGCGCAGTTCAGCGTCAACCTTATTCCGCATACCTTGCAGGCCACGCGCTTGCGTGATCTCAAGGTTGGCGATAAGGTCAACATCGAGGTAGACCTCTTGGCGCGCTACGCCGAACGGCTGCTGGAAGGCGTATCGAACCTCGCGCGACCCAAATAATCATGGTCATCAGTCCCATCACCGAAATC
>DATFGD010000268.1:0-8471 GCA_035249725.1 Burkholderiales bacterium | reverse complement strand
CGATCTGCCTCAACTTCGGCCTGGCGCGCGACTATGGCGGCGTTTGCCACATGCGCTTCGACGATACCAATCCCGAAAAGGAGGAGCAGGAGTACGTCGAGTCGATACTCGAAGCGGTGAAGTGGCTCGGTTTCGACTGGGGCACGCATCTCTATTATGCGAGCGATTATTTCGACTTCATGTACGAAGCGGCGCAGTATCTCATCCAGCACGGACACGCTTATGTAGATCAGCAGACCGCCGAAGAGATGCGGGCTGCGCGCGGCACATTGTCCGAACCCGGCCGGGACAGCCCCTGGCGCAACCGCCCGGCCGAAGAAAGCCTGCGCCTCTTCCGGGAGATGCGCGACGGACGGCACGCCGAGGGCAGCATGGTAGTGCGCGCGAAAGTCGACATGGCCTCGCCCAATCTCAACATGCGGGACCCGGTAATCTACCGGATCCGCAAGGCGGCACACCATCGCACCGGGGACAAGTGGTGCATCTACCCCATGTACACCTACGCACACCCGATCGAGGACGCGCTCGAAAACATCACGCACTCGCTGTGCACGCTGGAATTCGAAGACCAGCGGCCGTTCTACGACTGGTTGCTGAATCGGCTCGCCGACGGGGGCCTGCTGCTGCGACCGCTGCCTCAGCAGATCGAGTTCGCGCGCCTGAATTTGACCTACGTCGTCCTGTCGAAAAGGCGACTGATCCAGCTCGTTGAAGAGCGGCACGTCGAAGGCTGGGACGACCCCCGCATGCCCACCCTCGTCGGCGCGCGACGCCGCGGCTATACTCCGGAAGGCTTTCGGCGCTTCGCCGAACGCATCGGTGTTTCAAAGGCCGACTCATGGATCGAATACTCCGTTCTTGAAGATTGCATGCGCGAACATCTGAACGAAACCGCGCAGCGCCGCATCGCGGTGCTCGATCCAGTCCGGCTGGTGATCGACAATTTTCCGGAGGACCGGCAGGAGGATTGCTTCGCACCGAACCACCCGCAACACCCGGACCTCGGGAAGCGCGCCGTGCCGCTGTCACGCGAACTGTGGATAGAGCGCGATGACTTCATGGAGCATCCACCGCGCGGCTACTTCCGGCTCTACCCGGGCAATCGGGTGCGGCTGCGCTATGCGTACGTCGTCCTATGCACCGGCTGCGAAAAAGATGCCGCTGGCAACGTCGTGGCCGTGCACTGCGAATACGATCCCGACACGCGCTCCGGTACGGCAGGCTCGGATAAAGTGAAGGTAAAGGGAAACATCCACTGGGTCTCGGCGCGCCACGCGTATGCCGCCGAAGTGCGCTTATACGACCGCTTGTTCAAAGTGGCTCAACCCGGAAGCGAGCGTGCCTATATTGAAGATCTCAATCCGGAATCGAAAATGATCTTGCGCGCGCAGCTCGAACCCGCGCTCGCGGACGCGGAAGCCGAGGCACGCTTCCAGTTCGAGCGCCACGGCTACTTCGTGGCCGATCTTCGCGATACGCAGCCCGGGCGGCCGGTATTCAACCGCGCGGTATCGTTGCGCGATTCATGGTCGGCACCTTCGTCGCCAACGTAGCGAGGTCAGCGCCGAGTAAGGAGTATCGCGACGAGCGCGCCAACCGCCGCGGCGACACCCAGCACTTTCCATGGGTTTTCGCGTACATAAGCGTCGGTTACACGCGCTGCCTGGTGTGCCGTTCCGGATACCGCCGTTCCCGCATCGATCAGTCGGGACTTCGTGTGGCCGAACGTGTCTTCGGCGGTCGCACCGGCCTCTTTCATGAGATCCTGGGCTTTGGCTGCCATCTCGCTCAGGCCCGTCACAATGCGGTCGGTACGCCGTTCAACGCTAGAGCCAAACACTCCGCTTGTCATTTGCCGCCTCCTGCTAGAGTTGGACCCTTGGCCCGCAGCAATTTCCATGCCGCTTTCATGGACACGCTGTCGGACGAAAAGGGATTGCTGACGTTGCTTCCCCGGCTGCGCAGCATTATTGCGTAGCCGCTGTAATAGTTACCGGCCAGTGCCCGCGACGCACCGCCGTTATTCAGCTCGCCGCACGTTGAGGTCGATAGCCTTCAGCGCCTTCTCGATCTCCTCCGCTGCTTCGTGATGCGCGTAGCCGTATTTCTCATGCAGCAGAAGGAGCAATTCATCGCGCTTGGCGGCCAGGCTCAATATTTCATCCCGGCTCAGCGTTCCCCACCAGTAGCGAAATTCGCGCTTGAGATCCTCTACCTTGCGTTGCTCCAGATTGCCCTCTTTCTGGGTCATCACGAGTAACCTCCGACGGCGATGTTTGCACTTGCCGCGATCTCGTTCCGTATAGGCAGCCGCACGGTAAAGGCAGTACCGCGGCCCGGCTCGCTCCGCACGGCGATTTCGCCGCCGTGTGACTCGACCACCAGCCGGGCGACGTACAGCCCGATGCCACTGCCGCTGCTCTTGGTCGTAAAGTAAATCTGATCGATCTCGTCCAGCAATTCGTCCGGAATGCCGGAACCGCTATCGATCACGCTCACACTCGCGTCGGCATCCCCAGTATCGACTCGTATCTCGAGGCGACCACCACCCGGCATCGCTTCGAGCCCGTTGATCGCAATATTGAGCAGCGCCTGCTTGAGGCGATCGCGATATCCCTGCAGGCAGATCGCCGCCTCGGACAGGTGTATGCTCAACTCGACGCGCTGTGCGCGTGCCTGCGGTGCCAGCAACACGACGATTTCGCGTATCACCTCGCGCAGATCGAAGAGATGCGGGACCGCATCCATCGGCTCTTTTTGGTCCAGCATGGTCTGAAGGATGCGATTCAACCGTGCCAGCTCTTCTCTCAGCACCTCGACATGCCGTTGCCGGCGCGCCCTACCGTCCGGTGCGTTATCGTAGCTGCTCGAATCCGCCAGCAGTTCCAGCGTGAGCTGCATCGCGTTGAGCGGCGCCTTGAGGTCGTGCGCAAGCACGCGGTAGACGTGAACCAGCGAGCGCATACGGCTCGCAAGCAGCAGATCCGTCTCCAGTATGTCACCGGCTTGACGATCGCGAAGCAGCACCAGACAGCCGCGGCATGCCGGCTCGCGCAGCGTATGGATCTCGAGCCGCAGAAAGCGCGTTCCGGTAGCGAAGGGCAGATCCACCGTCAGGCGCTTGGGTCGTGAACCGGTTACCGGCTGGTCGGGATTGATTTGCAGCACACGTCTGAATTCCGGCCATCGCTCACGAAATTCCCGTTCGTTAGTACAGCCGAGCAGATCCACGGCCAAGGCGTTTGCGAATTCGACGGTATTGGCCGGACCGACCAGCAGCATGCCGACATTCATGATCCGGGATACAACATCGAGCCAACTGCTGTGTTCCGGGATCAAGCGGGCAATCCTCGCAAGACTGACCGAGAGACCACCACGGTGCGCACGAATCCCTGACCAGGCAGTCTCGATCCACTCATCTTTAATTAGATTGCGGGAACGGTGGAGGTTCCATTCGCCCAGCGAGCTTTTGGTGCCTGGCACAGGTACTGCTTTTAATTTGTCGCCGATCCCCCACGGCAGCCGCCATGGAAGAAACCTTAAGCCACGCCATACTCGACTCCTCGCTGCTCGACAGCCTCCCCGATGCAATCTGCCGCATCGACCGCGGACTGCGCTGTCTCTACGCAAACCGGCCATCCCAGACACACTTGGGCATTGCTCGCGGCACAGCGATTGGAAGTAACCGGAAAATCGGCACACTGCCGGCACAGGTGGGACGAGAATGGGCCGTCAAGTGCCGGTCCGTATTGAAGAGCGGCCGTGGTGCCAGCGTGCAACTCAAGTGCCGGGAGCGAAGGGATAGTCGATGTTACTCGGTGCGCATTGTTCCGGAGGTAAATCGCCGCGGTGAAGTGCGTTCGGTGCTCTGTATCGCGACCGATGTAACCGAGCACACAAGCGGTGCTTCAGGCTATGCCCCGCACTCATGCGAGGCCAAAGCCGACCACGGATGCAGCGGTGACCGCATACCGCACGTGAACCCCTATGCGAATGAACTTATGCAAGAGGACTTTCTCGCCAGGCTTTCACATGAGCTCCGCACGCCCCTCAACGCGATCCTGGGTTGGACACAAACGCTGCAGAGCACTGATGCGGGACAGGAAACCCTGCTACGTGCGCTGCGGCAGATCGAGCAGAGTGCACTGGCACAGGCGAGACTGATCGACGAGTTGCTCGCGTATGACGCAGGCCAAGCCCGCGGCGCGCTGTTCGCGGTGGACTCACCGTCGCCTCCGCAAGACTTGCTCTACCCCCCGCACGATAGCGTCCATCCCCACCTCCCGCTCGCGCGACCAAGGCTCAGCGGACTTCGCATACTTGCAGTGGACGACGACCGCAATACCCGGGATATGCTGCACGAAGCGCTGACGCGCGCAGGCGCCTGCGTCTGCTCGGCGGCATCAGCGCGTGATGCGCTTGATCAGCTCCAACGGTGCCCACCCGACGTGCTGGTCTCGGACATCGGGATGCCCGACGAGGACGGTTGCGATCTGATGCGCAGGGTGCGCGCGCTGCCAGCCGAGCGCGGTGGCGCAATGCCCGCGGTGGCACTGACCGGTTATGCGCGGGAGGACGATCAGACTGCCGCGCGCCAGGCGGGCTACCAGGCAATCGCCATCAAACCCGTCAATCTTGGCGAGCTGATGGCGACCATACTGGCTGTGGCGCCGCGCCGCTGACGGCTTACAAGCGCTCGGGACGGTCGAGCCCGCGCTCCCAGTCGTTCAGCTGGCGTTCGGCTTCATCCTTGCCGATGCCGTAGTACTCCTGGATTTTGCCGGCGAGTTGCTCGCGCTGCCCCGCTATCCGGTCGAGGTCATCATCGGTGATCTTTCCCCACTGTTCCTTGGCCTTGCCTTTGAACTGCCTCCAGTTGCCTTGTATGCGATCCCAGTTCATCGTCGTTGCTCCTTCGAGTGAGATGATCCGTCGGGGTAGTGTGCAAACTCCGTACCCGGCGGCTTGCTCCGGCATTGACGGCCGCGCCACGTTCCGACTGCCTGCCGTCAAGGCCAGCCATTACAGCGAGGCGGTAAGTTTTACCGGTTCGACCTTTATTCGGCCATGATTGCGTCGGGCGAGCCGGAAGTGGCGCCCGAGCCCGCATGAGGATCCTTGCGGGAGTCATACTCGCGAAGGCGGTTGTACAGGGTCTTCAGGCTGATGCCCAGCATCGCAGCGGCTTTTTCCTTGGTGCCTCCGCACTGTTCGAGCGTGGCCAGGATCAGTTGGCGTTCCACGTCGGCCACCTTGCTGCCTGCGCGCACCTGGAAGAACGGACCGTTGCCCGCGCGAGCCTGACTGAGCTCGGCTGGCAGGCAGCGTTCGTCAATGATTTCGTCAGCCATGATGAACGACCGCTGGACCACATTTCGCAGCTCACGTACGTTGCCCGGCCAGTCGTATCCCTTGAGCCGGTCGAATACCGCCGGTGCAAAGGCCTTGTTCGCGCATTCCACGCGGTTCATTTCATCGAGGAAGTGATTGGCGAGCAAAGTGATGTCGTCGCCCCGCTCGCGCAGAGGCGGCAAATGAACCGGGAACACCCGTAACCGATAGAGCAGGTCCTCGCGCAGCTTGCCTTCCGCCACCGCTTCTTCCGGTGTGCGGTTAGTGGCAGCGATCATGCGCACATCCACGTCGATCTCGCGGGTCGAGCCCACCCGCATGAACACACCCGACTCCAGCACGCGCAATAGCTTGACCTGAAGCTCCACCGGCATTTCCGTAATCTCGTCGAGCAGCACGGTGCCGCCGCTCGCGCGCTCGAAGTAGCCCTTGTGCTCGCGTGTCGCGCCGGTGAAGCTCCCGCGCTCGTGACCAAACATCTCGCTTTCGATGAGCTGCGGGGAAATGGCGGCACAGTTGACGGGCAGGAAGACCTGCTTTCGCCGGCGACTCAAATCATGGATCGTCTGCGCCACCAGCTCCTTTCCGGTGCCGCTCTCCCCGGTGATCAACACCGTGGCGGCAGTCGGTGCGACTCGCTGTATCTGGTCATAGACTTCCTGCATCGCCGGCGCCGTACCAAGCAAGCGCCCGAAACGCCCCAGCCCGCGGAGTTCCTCACGCAGCGCGCTGATTTCCGTCTTGAGGTCCGCCGGGCGGGCCACCCGCGAGAGGATGGCTCTGAGCTGCTTGGCATTGACCGGTTTGATGAGGTAATCCGCTGCACCGAGCCGCAACGCCTCGATGGAGCTTTCCAGGCTTGCGTGCCCCGTGATGAGGACGACTTCGGTTACGGCGCGCGATTTGACGTCGTCGAACAAGTCCATCCCGTTGCCGTCCGGCAGAAGCAGATCGAGCAATACGACATCGGGGTGCCGCTCCGCGACGCATTCGCGCGCCGCCCGCAGCGTCGACGCGGCGGCGACCGTAAAGCCTTCGCGCGCGACCAGCTCGGAGAGCGCGCTAAGGGTATGGGTGTCGTCGTCAACCAGCAGTGCATGCGGCATGATCGAATCCTCTCTGCGGGGCTGTACGCCTAAGGGATGTGCGAAACGCGGGATGTGGCTCGCGTCTTGTGGCACGCTTGTCAGCGCAGCTCTTGGCGAATCCCGTTAGCGGACAGACGATGTGAACCGCTTTTCGATGCGAAGTTCACTTTCCGCGGTGTGCGCCAAGGCGACGATGCGATCGCTGGTCTGAATAAAATGGAGCGCCTCGTTGGAGTCGTGCTCGTCGGCCAACTGTTGCAATACGGCGACAAAGTGGCGTCGCCATCAAGCAACGCTGACGGCGAACTTGCGGCAGCGCGTATGATCTTATTTTCAGTTTGGAAAATGGCGCTTTGGTCGTCACGACATGGTCCGGCCTTCCACCTCACACTCAAAAAGAACGAAGGATGATTCCAGGCTCTTATCGCCTGCGGCACGTCCCGCTGCGCGTGCCCGCACGCTCGACGAAGCACGAAGCGCTGCCGGGGAATGCCAGGCATGTCCACTGTGGAAGGACGCGACCCAGACCGTGTTCGGGGAAGGCGGACCCGGCGCAGCAATCATGCTCGTAGGCGAACAGCCCGGCGACAGCGAGGACCGGGCCGGGAAGCCATTCGTGGGCCCCGCAGGGCGTATGCTGGATCGCGCGCTCGTGGAAGCCGGCATCGATCGTGACACGGTGTATGTCACCAACGCCGTCAAGCACTTCAAGTACGTGCCGCGCGGCAAGCGACGCATGCACAAGAAACCGGCTGATGCAGAGATCGACGCGTGTCACCAATGGCTGGAGCGTGAACTGGAATTCGTGGCGCCGAGGCTGGTCGTCGCGCTGGGCGCCACTGCAGCGCGTTCGCTGCTCGGCCGCACGACTCCGATTGAAGCGAATCGCGGCCGCCTGATGCCCTTTTCGGACAGAGCGAGGCTGCTCATTACCGTACATCCTTCGGCGCTGCTGCGCGTGCCGGACGAATTCAAGGCCGAGGCGTATCGCCGCTTTGTGGTCGACCTCAGGGTCGCCGCGCAATTCGCCAAATGAGCGGCGAACGCTCGAAGGCATGCATAAACGCTTTGCGACAGTGGCTTCATACGCCGCGCCAGCCAATCGGCAGTGCACGCAATCTCGCACTGGCCGCCGCCGCTCTGTTTCTTGCGCTCGTTCTATACCTGGGATACGGCGAACACCAGAGGCGGACGTTGCCCGGAACAGTGAACGCGCTCGTGCACGACGCCAGCATGAGGTTGAAGGATGCCCTTCAGGACGAGGCGAACGACGCCGGCCCGTTTGGCGCGCAACGATTGGATCGCCACTACGCTGCCGTCGAGCAAAATCTGACCAGGCTGCGCGCCATGGACACTTCCGCGATCGAGGAACTCGCACGCGCGGCCGATGATTACCTGCTGACAACGCGTGAAATACTGCGCCGGCGCGCGGCGGATTACCGCAACCGGATGCAGGTAAACGAGAGCGTGCGCGCGTTACGCGCGCACATGCGCTCGGACAATCGAACGGGAATTTGGATCACGCAGGCGGTGCAGAAGAAGGAGCGGTTGGAAGCCGAGTTTCGACAATACCGGCTAACCAGCGAGGCGCTGGCGGGTTTGCTCGGGCAATATGCCGCATCGCGCGCGCGGCTTGCTGCGAGCGTTGCCCCCGTGCAACTCACCCATGAGAACGTTGCGCTGCAAGCACGTAGCCGGACGCTGGAGGCTTTCGGTAAGTTGACGGACGAGGTGGAAAAGGCCGGTCAGCTAAACGCTTATCGCTGATCCCGGCCGTGGCGCTTTAGTGCCGGTGCCGATGATGGCGGTGGCCGTAACGGTGGTAGCCAAAGTGGAATGTCGCCGCAGGCGGACCGTAATAATATGCGCCGGGCCCGTAATAGCCATATGCCGGCGCCGGCTCGTACGGCACGGCCACGCATCCGGCAAGGACCATTGCGAGCAGCACCGCTGCAGTTGCGCTTTTCATCCGGATCTCCTTTGCTGGGCCTGTCGCCCTACTCAAGTGTGGTCCTACGATAGCGCAAGGTG
>DATFGD010000267.1:0-11336 GCA_035249725.1 Burkholderiales bacterium | reverse complement strand
CCCGTTCCAGATGCGGCCGTCCGGCAGCACCACTTCCAGCCCCAGCACCAGATCGCGGGTGTTGCCATAGCGCAGCACGTTCACGCCGCCTGCATTGGTGGAAAGATTGCCGCCGATCTGGCAGCTGCCCTCGGCGCCCAGGCTCAACGGAAAAAGCCGATCCACGTCAGCTGCCGCCTGCTGGATGTTGGCGAGGATGCCACCCGCCTCGACCGTCATCGTATTGTTGAGCGGGTCGACCTCGATCATGCGATTCATGCGCGAAAGCGTGAGCACGACTTCGTTTCCCGCGGCGTGGGGCACGGAGGCGCCACACATGCCGGTGTTGCCGCCCTGCGGCACGATGGGCGTCCGGCTTTGCGCGCAGAGTTGCACGACGGCCGCGACTTCGGCCGTGCTTGCCGGCCGCACCACGGCGGGCGAGGCGCCGCGGAAAATGCCGCGCCAGTCCACGACGTGCGGTTCCAAGTCCGCAGGCGCCGTGAGCAGCCCCTGGGGGCCGACGATCGCGGCGATCCGTTCCAGCAGCGTATGAGCAGTCATCGAATTAAGGGGCCAGCCCGATTTTCTCAGGCATTATAGCGACGGGCTGCGGGGCGCCAAAGAATACAGGCCGGCATCTTTTGAATGCCGGCCTGTATGGAAGGCGGCGCCTGGTGGGCGCCGTCTTAACCTTCGCGCAAGCTATCGACCCGCTTGCCGCAAATCTGTGGGCTGGGCGCTATGCGAGCAACTCGCGCAGCACGTACGGCAGGATGCCGCCGTGACGATAGTAATCCACTTCGATCGGCGTATCGATCCGCAGCCGCAGCGGCACCTTGTCGGTCTGCCCGCTCTTGCGATGGACCACCATCGTCACGTCCTGCATCGGCGCGATGCCGTTCTCGATGCCCTGAATGTCGATCGTTTCCGAACCGTCGATCTTGAGCGATTGCACGCTCGCCCCGTCCTTGAACTGCAGCGGCAGCACGCCCATGAAGACCAGGTTTGCGCGATGGATGCGCTCGAAGTTGCGCACGACCACCGCCTTGACGCCGAGGAGCTGCGGGCCTTTCGCCGCCCAATCGCGCGACGAGCCTTGTCCGTATTCGTCGCCGCCAAAGACGACCGAGGGCACGCCTTCCTTCTGGTAGCGCATCGCCGCGTCGTAAATCGGCATTTGCTGGCCGGAAGGGTGATGAACGGTGATACCGCCCTCAGTGCCCGGAACCATCAGGTTTTTGATTCGCACATTGGCGAATGTGCCGCGCATCATCACCTCGTGATTGCCGCGGCGCGCACCGTAGGTATTGAAATCGGCGACCGTTACGCCATGTCCCTGGAGGTATTGCCCGGCCGGGGTCGTGGCGCGGATGCCGCCCGCGGGACTGATGTGATCGGTCGTGATCGAGTCGCCGAAGATCCCGAGCACGCGCGCGCCCCTGATTTCGGAAACCTTGCCGGGCTTCATCGAAAAACCTTCGAAGTACGGTGGAAGCCGCACGTAGGTCGATTTGTCGTCCCACTGGTAGGTTGCGCCGACTGAAGTCGGAATCTCGTCCCACATGGGATTGCCCTCGCCGAACGCGGAAAACAGCTTGCGGTACATCTCGGGATCGGTGGCGTATTTCATGACCGCGCCGATTTCCTGCGTCGAGGGCCAGACGTCTTTGAGATAAACCGGCTTGCCGTCTTTCCCCTTGCCGAGCGGTTCCTTCGTGAGATCGATGTTCACCGTGCCGGCGAGACCGAACGCGACGACGAGCGGTGGGCTCATCAGGAAGTTCGCGCGGATGTTCTGGTGGATGCGCGCTTCGAAATTGCGGTTTCCCGAGAGCACGGCCGCAGCGACGATGTCGTTCTTGGCGACCGCTTCGTCGATGTGCGAATCGAGCGGTCCCGAATTGCCGATGCAGGTCGTGCACCCGTACCCCGCAACGTAATAACCAAGCTGCTCGAGGTAGGGCAGGAGCCCCGCGTTCTTCAAATACTCCGTCACGGCAAGCGAGCCGGGTCCGAGCGAGGTCTTGACGCGTGGATGGGGCTTCAAACCCTTTTCCACCGCTTTCTTGGCAAGCAAACCCGCGCCGAGCAGCACGCCGGGATTCGACGTGTTGGTGCAGGACGTGATGGCGGAGATGAGCACGTCGCCGTGTCCCACGTCTATGCCTGACTGGCTCGTCGGCACGCGCTTTTGCATTTCCGCCGATTTGCCGTAGCCGCCATCCACGAACGGCTTCGCCATCAGCTCGCTCATTTTGCCTTTGAGCGCGTCGAGATCCAGCCGGTCGTGCGGGCGGCGCGGCCCCGATACGGCGGCTTTCACCGTGCCGAGGTCGAGCTCCACGACTTCGCTATAGTCGAGGTCGCCCTTCTTCGGCATGCCGAACATGCCTTGGGCGGTGTAATACGCCTTGACCGCGGGCACGATGTCGCCGCGCCCGGTCATGCGCAGGAATTCGCACGCAACGTCGTCCACCGGGAAGTAGCCGCACGTCGCGCCATATTCCGGCGACATGTTGCCGATCGTCGCGCGGTCGGGCACCGGCAGCGACGCGGCGCCTTCGCCGAAATATTCCACGAACTTGCCGACCACTTTCTTTTCGCGGAGGAGTTGCGTGATGCGCAGCACGAGGTCCGTCGCGGTGACGCCGTCAGCCAACCGCCCGGTGAGGTGCACGCCGACGACATCGGGCTCGAGAAAGTACATCGGCTGGCCGAGCATCGCCGCTTCGGCCTCGATACCGCCCACGCCCCAACCCAGCACGCCGAGCCCGTTCACCATGGTCGTGTGCGAATCGATGCCGACGAGACTGTCGGGATAGAACACGCCATCCTTCTCCCAGACGACGCGCGAGACATACTCCAGATTGATCTGATGACAGATACCGTTGCCCGGGGGAATGATGTGAAAGGTCTTGAACGCCTGCGCGCTCCATTTCAGGAACTGATAGCGTTCGCGATTGCGCTTGAATTCGATCTCCATGTTCTTCCTGAGCGCATCCGGGCTGCCGTAGTGGTCGATCTGCACCGAGTGATCCATGATGAGATGCCCCGGTACGATCGGCTCGATGATTTCCGGATTCTTGCCCTGCGCTTTCGCCGCCTCGCGCATCGCGGCGAAATCCACGACGAGCGGCACGCCGGTCATGTCCTGCAGCAGCACGCGGGCGACGACGAGCGGTATTTCTTCGGTGCGCGCGGCCTTGGCCTTCCAGGCCGCAAGCGTCTTGAGATGGTCCTCGGTGATCTTCTTGCCGTCGTAGTTGCGCAGTGCGGACTCGAGCACGACGCGCACGCTCACCGGCAGCCGCGAGATTTTGCCGAGGCCGGCTTTCTCCAGTGCCGGGAGCGAATAGTACTTGCCCTTTTTTCCGGCGCCGTAACTGAATTCCTGCTGGGAACTGTAGAGGTTGTGGCTCATGCTTGCTCCTGGATTCCAAGATGATGGCGCCGCCGGTGCGGGCGCCGGGGATACGTTTCGTTTCGGACAGCGCGGCTTGCGACGATCGGGGAAGGAACGGATGTCATTTCACGCGTGAGCTGACCGAGTGCTGAACCGGAGGATAGCCTGCGAAAGTAACTGATGAAGTTGTGCGATGTCAAGGCTGTGCTAGTATCGCGCGTCGTTTCCGCGCGCGCGTACGGCGCACCCGAACACTGCTCCCTTCTTCATTGGAGAGATGGCGCGAAGCGGGGGGATGGTCATCGTGTCGGAGAAGAAATTGGCGAACACGGCAACAATCATCGCGCAATCGTTGAAACAAGCGGGCGTGCGTCATGCGTTCGGCATACCGGGTGGCGAGGTGCTCGAAGTGCTCGAAGCGTTTCGCCGCACCGGTATCGAGTTCGTGCTGACCAAGCAGGAACTCGGCGCAGGCTTCATGGCCGATGCAAGTTATCAACTGAGCGGTACGCCGGGCGTGCTGGTCGCAACCTTGGGTCCCGGCATCACGAATACGACCACAGCCGTTGCGCAGGCATTGCTGGATCGCTCTGCGGTCGCGGTCATCACGGGCGAGATCGCAACACCACTCAAGGCGGTGTACACGCACCAGATCATCGATCAGGAATCGCTCCTGCGGCCGATCGTCAAATGGTCCACCACGATCGCGCCTGCTGGTGCGTTTGAGCAGGTGCGCAAAGGCATTGCGATCGCGTGCACGCCCATGCCGGGTCCGGTGCATTTCAATCTGCCGACGGATGTTGCCCCGGCTGAGCAGAAGGCGGGTCGCGAATTTGCGCCGCTCAACATCGCGAGCGTGCCCTCAGCGCTCGAATCCTCGCCGGTCACATCGTGGCTCAAGAGCGCGAAACGGCCACTCGCCTTCGTCGGCATCGGCGTGCAGATCGACCGCGCGCAAGACGACTTCCGCAAGTTCATCGAGACGTGGCGCATCCCTTTCATCGCCACCTACAAGGCCAAAGGCGTCGTTCCGGAGGATCACCCGCTCTGCATCGGCGCGACGGGTTTGAGTCCGGTCATCGACAAGATCCACATGGCACGCGTGCGTGAAGCGGACGTTATCTTCACCATCGGTTTCGATCCGGTGGAGTTGCGCAGCGACTGGATGGCGCCGTGGGATGAAAAGAAACGCACCGTCAACATCCATCTCGTTCCGAATACCCACCATGTCTTCCGCAGCGCGGTGGAATATGCGGGTGGTATCGGCGGCGCGTTGCGTGCGTTGACGCGCGGCGCGCCGGCGAAGGCGCCTTCGCGCTGGGCAAGCCGCGACCTCGATCGTTACCGTCAAACGCTGCAGGACGCCATCGCACAGCGGCCGCTGCGCGGCATCGGACCGTATCAGGCGGCGTTGGCGTTGAGAGAGGTCTTTCCGCGGGATACCATTGCGACGATCGATACCGGATCGCACCGCATCCTGATCAATCACGTCTGGCAGGCGTACGAGCCGCGGCGGCTGCTGCAATCCAACGGATTGGGATCGATGGGCTATGCGCTGCCGGCGGCGATCGCGGCCAAGCTGCTGTATCGCAAGCGTCCGGTGCTGGCCATGATGGGGGAGGCCGGCCTCGACATGGTGATCGGCGAGATGGCCCTGCTTGACAAGCACGACCTGCCGATCGTCATCGCGGTATTTCGCGACGACACGCTGAGTCTCATCAAGCTCAAGCAGGAGCGCATGAAGCTGCCGGAGACCGGCGTTGCGACGGGGAGCCCTGATTACGTCCTGCTTGCCCGCGCTTACGGCGGCAACGGCATCGTGGTCCAGAGCGTCCCTGAACTGCGGAAAGCGGCCCACGCGGCGCTGCGCTCGCGCCGGTTCACGCTGATCGAAATCCGTATCGACCCCGCCGAGTACCGTAAGCAGATGTAATCCGATGTTGGATACTGTCACGGTGCGAGACAGCGCGGAAAATCTTGGGTAAGATGTGGCGCGCACTTCCTGCGAGAGGGAGGCATCCCGGTTCTTCGGCGTGCTCCCGGCTTACAACAACATGCGCTGAACGCATCGGCGCCGCCATGTGGAGGAACCGCGGTAGTGGCTGACCGGGTCATATTCGTCTGCATCATCGTGCTGGCGGCGGGGTACTTCTATGCCACTGCCCAGATTCCTTCGCTCGAAATCGGCGATCCGCTGGGCCCCAAGGCCTTTCCGCGGCTGCTCGGCATCGCATTGCTGATGACCGGCGGCATTCTGCTGCTCGAGATGTGGCGCGCAAGGGGCGCGGAAACGACTGAAACCGCGCAAACCGCGGCGGGGCCAGACCGGCACACGGTCCGAGTGATTGCGGCAGTGGTGGCGTGGACCGCAGTCTACTTCATCTTTTTCGAAGCCTTGGGGTACATGCTTGCCACCACCCTCTTTCTCATCCCGCTCACCGCGTATTTCAACCGCGGGCGCTGGGTGATGAACCTGACGACCTCCGTGCTGTTCGCGCTGATCAGCTACACCATGTTTACCAAGATGCTGGGCGTTTCACTAGCGAAGGGCATCATTCCGTTCTAGAGACGCGGTATGGAGACCTTAACCCACATCATCAACGGCTTCGCGGTCTGTCTGCAGCCGATCAACCTCTGGTACACCTTTCTCGGGGTGTTTCTCGGGACGATCGTCGGCGTTCTGCCCGGCATCGGCACTTCTGCCACCATCGCGCTCCTCATTCCCGTGACCTTTGGCATGAACCCGACCTCCGCGCTGATCATGATGGCGGGCGTGTACTACGGCACCAAGTATGGCGGATCCACCACGGCGATTCTGATCCGCACGCCGGGCGAGGCGGCCTCGGTGATGACGACCATCGACGGCTACGAGATGGCGCGCAAGGGCCGCGCCGGAGCGGCCCTTGCCGTTTCCGCGATCGGCTCTTTCATCGCCGGCACGATCGGCGTCGTCGCGCTCACGATCTTTGCCGTGCCGCTCACTTCGATGGCGCTCAAGTTCGGCCCCGCGGAATACTTCACGCTGATGCTGTTCGCGATGACTGCGGTCGCCTCCCTCACCGGGAAATCGCCGGCCAAAGGCATGCTCTCCACAGTGCTGGGCTTGATGATCGCGACCATCGGTATCGACCTCCAGAGCGGTCAGCCGCGCTACACGATGGGGATACCGGAGTTCCAGGATGGCGTGGGCTTCATCGTCGTCGTGGTGGGCCTGTTCGCAATGGCTGAAGTGTTCCGTGGCCTGGAGAATTTGTTCAAGGGTACGGCGCCCAAGGCGATCCGCATCGAGGGCAAACTGTGGCTCACGAAAGAGGAATGGAAGCGCTCGATCGGACCGATCTGGCGCGGCGGCATCATCGGCTTCATCATCGGCGTGCTGCCCGGAGCGGGCGGGACGATCGCCTCTATACTCGCCTATACCACCGAAAAGAGACTATCCAAACATCCGGAGGAATTCGGTAAAGGCGCGATCGAAGGCGTTGCCGCGCCGGAAGCGGCAAACAACGCGGATACGGCCGGTGCGCTCGTCCCGCTGCTGACCCTCGGCGTGCCGGGCGGCGGCGCGACCGCGGTGATGCTGGGCGCTTTCATCATGTATGGCATCCAGCCGGGGCCGCTCCTGTTCCAGAACCGGCCCGATCTCGTGTGGGGGCTGGTGGACAGCATGTACATCGGCAATATCATGCTGCTGATTCTGAACCTGCCGCTGATCGGGCTGTTCGTGCGGCTGCTCTACATCCCCGCCGGTATTCTTTATCCGCTGATCGTGGCGATTTCCGCGATCGGCAGCTACGCGATCAACGGCAGCACGCTCGACCTTTATCTGCTGCTCTTCTTCGGCGTGGTAGGCTACATTTTCGAGAAGGTGGATATTCCGGTGGCGCCGCTGGTGTTGTCGCTGGTGCTCGGCGGCATCATGGAACAGTCGTTCCGTCAGGCGATGACCATTTCCGGCGGCAGCCCGAAGATATTCGTCGGCAGCACCATCACCGTTACGTTGCTGATTTTTTCCGTGATCTCGATTGCGCTGCCGTTCATCCTGCCGCGGCTCAAGGCGTTGCAGCGATCCGAGGATCCTGCATAGTTCTCGAAAGCCTGAATTGCACCGCATAACGCTCATACCGGGCGACGGCATCGGTCCGGAAGTCACACGCGCCGCCTGCGACATCGTGCTCGCTTCGGGCGCACAGGTCGAATTCGAGGAAGTGCTGGCGGGCCAACGCGGCGAGCGTGAATACGGAACGCCGTTGCCCGCAGCCGTCTTCGACTCCATTGCCACAACGCACCTCGCGTTGAAAGGGCCGACCGCGACACCGTTCGGCGGCGATTATCGCGTGCCCATCGAGCGCAAGGACGCGAAAGGGATCGTCGGAAAACGCAGCTATCCGAGCATCGCCATTGCGCTGCGCAAGGAGTTGGGCCTTTACGTCGCGGTGCGCCCGATCAAGCGCTATCCCGGCGTC
Source organism: Burkholderiales bacterium (assembly GCA_035249725.1). Lineage (GTDB taxonomy): Bacteria > Pseudomonadota > Gammaproteobacteria > Burkholderiales > SG8-41 > DSOT01. The sequence continues at coordinate 3,488 of DATFGD010000267.1, read as the reverse complement.
GCTTCGCGCTTCGAGCACGTCGATCTCATCATTTTCCGCGAGAACAGCGAAGACCTGTACGTCGGCGCCGAGCGCATGCTCGACGAAGGCACCGCCGAGGCGATCAAGATCATCTCGCTGCGCGCGAGCGAGCGGGTGGCGCGGTTCGCGCTCGAATACATGCGCAAGCTCGGCCGGCACAAGCTCACCATCGGGCACAAGGCGAACGTCATGAAAATGACCGATGGCCTCTTTCTCTCGACCGCGCAGCAGACGGCGAAGGAGTTTCCGGACATCCTGGTCAATCAGCGGGTGGTGGACGCGCTGTGCATGGAACTCGTGATGAAGCCGGAGACGTTCGACGGGCTGCTGCTTCCCAATCTTTACGGCGACATCGTGTCCGATCTCGCCGCCGGGCTTGCCGGCGGGCTGGGCGTGGCGCCCGGCGCGAATATCGGAACCGGGTGCGCGTTGTTCGAGGCGGTGCACGGCACCGCGCCGGACCTCGCGGGCAAGGACGAAGCGAACCCGATGGCGATGATCCTGTCCGCGGTGATGATGCTGCGGCATATCGACGAAGGCAAGGCCGCGGACCGCATCGAGAAAGCGTTGAAGCAGGTGCTGCAGGACAAGCGCGACGTGACGCGCGACCTGGGCGGCGAAGCGGGGACGCAGCGCATGGCCGCCGCCATCATCGAAAAACTAAAGTCTTGAGCCGCCAAGACGCCAAGCAGGGCACAGCAAGACTATTAGATTCCACGGGGTTCCCAATCCGTCATCCCGGGCAATGACCCGGAATCCAGACGTTCTGGGCCCCGGCTTTCGCCGGGGAGACGAGCATTGCGGTGCAAGGCGGTATTGGTAATCTTGGCGCCTTGGCGGCTACATCCTGTTTTGAGGAGTTCATGGGTAAACGAATCGTAATCGTGGGAGCCGGTGCAATCGGCGGCTACGCCGGCGGCCACATGACGCGCGCCGGGCACGATGTGACGTTCATCGACGCGTGGCCCGAGCACGTCGAGTACATGCGCAGCCACGGCCTGCAGCTCTCGGGTCTGACCCCAGCGGAGCGGCATTCGATACCGGTCAACGCACTGCATCTGTGCGAGGTGCAGAGTCTCATCAAGGGGCGGCCGGTCGATATCGCGTTCATGTGCATGAAGTCGTACGACACCGAGTGGGCGACGCACCTCATCCGGCCCTATCTCGCGCCGGACGGTTTCGTCGTCTCCCTGCAGAATTGCATCAACGAGGAGCGCATCGCCGCCATCGTCGGCTGGGGCAAGACACTGGGCTGCATCGCGAGCCTGGTGGCCGCGGAGCTCTATCAGCCGGGACACATCAAGCGCACGGTGCCGATCGGCGGCGACAAGCACATCGTTTTCCGCGTCGGTGAAGTGCACGGCCGCGTCAGCAAGCGCGCGGAGGAGGTTGCCGATCTCCTGCGCGCGGCAGACAGCGCGAAGGTCACCACCAATCTCTGGGGCGAGCGCTGGTCGAAGCTCGTCGTCAATTCCATGCGCAACGGCCTTTCCGCGGCGAGCGGGCTCAACGGCAATGCGCGCGATTCGGCCGAGGGGCCGCGTTGGCTCTCCATCCGGCTTGGCGCGGAAGCGGTTCGCGTCGGCCAGGCGCACGGCTATCAACTGGAACGCATGCTCGGCATGGAACCGGAAACGCTGGCGCGCGCCGGAGAGGGCAATTGCGACGCGCTCGCCGAGATCGTGGACATCCTGCTCGAAGCCGCGAAGAAGCGCTCCGACGAGCAGCGTCCCTCCATGGCGCAGGACATTGCGAAGGGACGCCGTACCGAAACCGACTTCATCAACGGCTACGTTGCTGCGAAAGGCGATGAGATCGGCGTTGCCGCTTCCACCCACGCGAAGATGAATGAAGTCGTTCGGCGCGTGGAGCGCGGCGAGCTGCAGGCGAGCCCCGACAACATCGCTAGCCTGTAAGAAATAGCCCGGAGACCAGATACATGACCGCATCGACGATGTTCGAGAAAATCTGGCGCCGCCACGTGATCGCGGAAGAGGAAGATGAGTTGCTGCTCCACATCGACCGCGCGCTCATCCACGAGGGCTCGTCGCACGCCTTCGCGCAGCTCGAAAAGCAGCAGCGCGAAGTCGCGCGCCCGCGCCAGATCTTCGCGTTCAACGACCACTATGTGCCCACCACCGGCCGCGAGAAGGGTGTGGATGGCATCGCGATTCCCGAGATTCGCAACATGGTGTTGAAGCTCGCCGCCAATGCCGCGAAACACGGCATCACGCTTTTTGGTATCGACGACGCGCGGCAGGGCATCCTCCACATCGTGCCGCCGGAGCAGGGCATCACCCAGCCCGGGCTTGTCATCTGCGGCGCCGATTCGCACACTTCGACGCACGGCGCATTCGGGTGCCTCGCCTTTGGCATCGGCGCATCCGAAATGATGCATGTCATGTCGACGCAGACGTTGTGGCAGCGGCAGCCCAAAACCATGCGCATTACAGTAGAAGGCGCGCTCGGCTTTGGCGTGACACCCAAGGACGTGATTCTGGCCATCATCGCGCAGATCGGCGCCGGCGGCGGCGTCGGGCATGTCATCGAGTACGCAGGCCCCGCGATCAGAGCGATGAGCATGGAAGGCCGCATGACGGTCTGCAATATGTCGATCGAAGGGGGTGCGCGCGCCGGGATGGTGGCGCCGGATGACACCACGTTTCAGTACATGGCGGGGCGGCCGTACGCGCCGAAGGGCACAGCGTGGGACGATGCGCTTGCGTTCTGGAAGACGCTGCCTTCGGACGAAGACGCGCGTTTCGACACGGAAGTTGCGCTCGACGGGGCTGCCATCGCGCCGATGGTCACGTGGGGCACCAGTCCCGAACATGCGTCGCCCGTGACGGGCGAGGTGCCCGATCCCGCCCGCGCGCCCAACGAGGCCAAACGCGCCGAAATCGCGGCGGCGCTCGAATACCAGGGACTCACGCCCGGAATGGCGCTCTCGGACATCGCGATCGATCGCGTGTTCATCGGCTCGTGCACCAACAGCCGCATCGAAGACCTGCGCGCGGCGGCGGAAGTCGCGAAACGCGGTCACGCTCGAGTGCCGGCGTGGATCGTTCCGGGCTCGAGAACGGTGCAGCGGCAGGCGGAGAAAGAAGGGCTCGATCGCATCTTCAAGACGGCGGGTTTCGAGTGGCGCGATCCGGGGTGTTCGCTGTGCACCGCGATCAACGGCGACCAGCTTCAGCCGGGCGAGCGCTGCGCATCCACCTCGAACCGCAATTTCCGCGGACGCCAGGGCACGGGCAGCCACACGCACCTCGTGAGCCCGCCGATGGCGGCTGCCGCGGCGTTGACGGGTCGGCTCACCGACGTCCGCGACTTGCTGAAACAGTGAGCGGTTTATCGGTTAAGGAATCGAGGTTTAAATGGAACCCTTCACCAAACTGACCGCCATCGCGGTGCCGATCGACGAGCCCAATGTCGACACGAACCAGCTCTGTCCCACGCGCTTCAAC
>DATFGD010000266.1:0-4294 GCA_035249725.1 Burkholderiales bacterium | reverse complement strand
CGCGCTGAAACGCGGTCATCTTGCGGGTGCTTACCTCGACGTGTTCGACAACGAGCCGCTGCCGTCGGATTCGCCGCTGTGGGATATGCCCAACGTGCTGCTAACACCTCATAATTCCGCCGCCGCTGCCGGCAACGACGTGCGCGTGTACCAAATCTTCCGCGAAAACCTGAGGTGTTGGATGCAGGGGCGACCGCTGGCAAACGAAATACGATGCGCGCGCCAGACGCCGTGATCGCGAAATACGCAGAGGTGATCAAGGTGGCCAGCATCAAGCCGCTATGAGCGGTGCGTCGGACTCGGGTTTCGCGCGGCTGTTGAGCCCGCGCGGAATCGCCGTGGTCGGCGCATCGGGCGATCCGCGCCGCATCGGCGGCGAACCGATCAAGATCCTTCAGACGACGGGATATGGCGGCGCCATCTATCCCGTCAATCCGAAATACGCCGAGCTGAACGGCGTCCGCTGCTACCCTGATCTCGCATCGCTGCCCCCGCCATGCGACGTGGCGATTGTCGCGGTCAATGCAGCCGCCGTTTCTTCGGTGATACGCGAGTGCGGACGCGCCGGCATTCCTTATGCAATCGTCTTTTCCGCGGGTTTCCGCGAGATCGGCGTGGCGGGCGCGGCGCTGGAGCAGGAGTTGAAGGCTGCGGCACGCGAGGCCGGCGTACGGGTCGTCGGACCCAATTGCATCGGCATGATGAACCTGAACGACCGCGTCTACTGCGGTTTTGGCGCCGGCTTCGCCAATCCAGCGCTCAAGTCCGGGCCGGTCGCCTTCGTCTCGCAGAGCGGCGGCTTCGCGTTCAGCGTCGTCGGGCTCGCCGACTTCGAGGGGATCGGATTCAATTATGTCGTCTCTGCCGGCAATGAAGCGGATATCACGACACTCGATCTCATCGCCGATTTTCTGGAACGCGAAGACGTTGAAGTCGTGGTGAGCTACCTGGAAGGCGTGTCGGATGGACGAAGGCTGCGGGCGCTCGGGCGGCGCGCGCTCGAGCTGAAGAAGCCGCTGCTGGTGTGGAAAGTCGGCAATTCCACGGCCGGCCGGGCGGCAGCGGCATCGCACACCGCCAGCATGACGGCCGATTATGCGCTTTACCGCGCTGCTTTTGAGGAAGGCGGATACATCGAGATCGAAGACGTGCACGATCTCGTCGATGTCACGCGCGCCTTTCTGTCGCGCCGCCTGCCCCGCGGACCCAACGTTGCGGTAATTACGACTTCCGGCGGTTCGGGCGTGCTCATCGCCGACGTCTGCGAGAGGAAAGGGCTCACGCTGCCCCGCCTCACACCCGAAACGCTGCAGAAAATCGAAGCACTTGCACCCCAGTATGCCGCATTGGGCAACCCCATCGATCTCACGGCGCAGATTACGGGAGACCATGAGCGCGTGAACCAGGTGTGCGCGCATGTGTTGGCCGACCCGCATGTGGATCAGCTCATCGTGCGCTATGGCGCCGTGCAGGGCGCGAAGGGCGAAGCTTGGGCGCGCGGCCTCGCCGCCGCGGCAGCAGAGTCCGACAAACCGCTGCTCATCGCGTGGAGCCGTGTGCGCGATTGCACCGAAGCCTCGCTGCAGCTACTCGAAAAGCACCGCATTCCGTGCCTGCTCACGCCAACCCGCGCAGCGAAAGCTGCAGGCGCGCTTTACGAGTTTGCACGCAAGCGGCAGCGCTGGATGGCGCACGCCGGCGGTCAGTCGCGGCGCGTCATCGAACACCGTGCACTGCAGTGGCCGGCGCGGCGTGGTGCGCTCACCGAGCACGAAGCGAAGGCATGCCTCGCCGCATACGGTATCGCCGTTACGAAAGACGTGTTGATACCGGTGGAAGCGATCGGAGCGCTTACGGCGGCTCCACTTCCGTTTCCGCTCGCGGTCAAAGTCAATTCGTTCGATATTGCGCACAAGACGGAAGCGGGCGCAGTGCGGCTCAACGTGGGCAGTCTGGTAGCGCTCAAACGCGCGGCGGACGAAATGGTTGCAGCCGCGCGCGCCTACAACGCAAAGGCTCGCATCAACGGCATTCTCGTGAGCGAAATGGCGCAAGGCGAAGAAGTCATCATCGGCGCCGTGAACGACCGATTTTTCGGGCCGGTTGTGATGTTCGGCCTGGGCGGGATTTTCACGGAGGTGCTGAAAGACGTCGTGTACCGCTACGCGCCTTTCGATGCGGTTATCGCACGCGAAATGATCAGTGAAATACGCGGCTTTCCGGTCCTGGCCGGCCATCGCGGGCGCCCGGCGCTCGCGATCGACGCACTGGCGGACACGCTGGTGCGCGTATCGCTGCTGGTCGCGGATCACTGCGATCGCATCGATGCGCTGGACATCAATCCGCTCTTCGTCGGCGTCCGTAATGTGGCTGCCGCCGATGCGCTGATCGTGTTGAAGGAATGAACGGGCGGCGGCGCGCTTTCAAATTCCGTCCCGATCGATCAAAATGAGGCCCGTAGTCTCCCCTGTTCATCTCGTCCCGTAATCGCGCGATCGGCCTGTTCCGGCTCGACTCGCACTCAGACGCCGGAGCGTAAGTTTGCTGTTCGAAAACGTCGATTTTTCCGCGCTTGACCTGCCGCCTCCGGCGCTCAAGCTGCGCGAAGAACTCCGCGAATTCCTCAAGGCCGAAGTTGCGGCCGGCTCTTACACCCCTCATCTCGGTCACGCCGAGTTCGATGCGGCGTTCTCGCGCAAGATCGCACAGCGCGGCTGGATCGGGCTGACCTGGCCGCGGCGCTACGGCGGGCAGGAGCGTTCGTATCTCGAGCGGTTCGTCGTGACCGAGGAATTGCTGGCCGCCGGCGCGCCGTGCGCCGCGCACTGGTTCGGCGATCGCCAGACCGGCCCCAGCCTGCTGCGCTACGGCTCGGAATATCTCAAAGCGAAATATCTGCCCGCGATCGCGCGCGGCGAGTGTTACTTTGCGCTGGGCATGAGCGAGCCCGACTCGGGTTCCGACCTTGCTTCGGTGAAGACGCGCGCAGAGCAGGTAGCGGGCGGCTGGCGTGTCACCGGACAGAAGGTCTGGACGAGCTGGGCGCACAAGGCGCACGCGTTCTTCGTGTTGTGCCGCACTTCCCAAAGCGACGATCGCCATGAAGGGCTTTCGCAGTTGATCGTCGAACTGAAGGCGCCCGGCGTCACCGTGCGGCCGATCCGTTTCATGAACGGCCACCACCATTTCAACGAGGTATTCCTCGATAACGTTTTCGTCCCGGACGAGATGGTGGTCGGTGAAATCGGTCAGGGCTGGAAACAGGTGACCTCGGAACTTGCGCTGGAGCGTAGCGGCCCGGAACGCTATATGACGACGTTTCCGCTGTTGGTGGAACTCATCCGGCGTCTCGGCCCTTCGCCCGACGGCCGCGCGCAGGAAACGGTGGGGCGCCTGACGGCGCGGATGTGGACGCTGCGGCGCATGTCGCTCGCGATCGCGATCGCGCTCGATCCCGGCCCCGAGGGCGAACGCGGCTCCACGCGTGCGACCGCAGACCTCGCGACCGAGGCGGCGCTCGTCAAGGACATGGGCACATTCTACGAGCGCGAGATCGTCGATGCGGCGCGGCTTCTCATGAGCGTGGAACCCAGACCCGATGCGCTCGACACCTTCGAGCGCTATCTGGCTGAAACCATCGTCTCGTCGCCGATTTCCACCATCCGCGGCGGCACGACGCAGGTATTGCGTACGCTCATCGCGCGCCGGCTGCTGGGATCGCTCAAATGAACGCACCGAATGACGTGCGCGCGATGCTGATCGAGTCGGTCACCCGGCTGATGAGCGATCACGTCGATCATGAGCTGCTCGAAGCCGCAAAGGCCGAGGGCTGGTCGCCAATCCTGTGGCAGGCACTCGAAGACGCGCAATTTACCCGCGTCGGCACGAGCGAAGATGCGGATGGGGCGGGCGGCACGCTGTCGGATCTCGCCGCCGTGCTGCGCGTTGTCGGGCGCTTTACGGCTCCCGTTCCGCTCGCGGAAACAGCAATGCTGGCGGCATGGATGCTCACGTCCGCCGGTCTCGCTGTACCCCGGGGCCCGCTGACCGCAGGACCGGCGGGATCGGAAGTCGTCCACGCGCGCCGTGAAAGCGGTCGCTATATCGTATCCGGCACGCTCCCGCGCGTGCCGTGGGCGCGCGTCGCGCAGCGACTCGTCATCCTGGCGCAAACCGATGCAGGGGGGCTGGTGGTCAGCATCGATCCCGTCCGCTGCGAAATCCGTCCCGGCTGCAACCTGGCCGGCGAACCGCGCGACGCCGTGACGCTACACGACGTGATTGCCGAAGACGC
>DATFGD010000265.1:0-4590 GCA_035249725.1 Burkholderiales bacterium | reverse complement strand
TGTCGGCAACCGCCTGAGCACCGAATATTTCCGCTGGCCGAGCAATCCGAATACCGATTACACGCTCACCCGTGAAAGGCTCAAGTAAGGCAGCGTTCATAACGTTCGAGTATGCACGCAAAGGTGGGTTGTAACGGACGCGACTGCCGGTCGCGATCCGCGGTACGCGAAATGATGGAAGCCGCAAACATGGGCCCGGCGCACCCGGTCATTCTCTTGATTTCACAGGGAGGCGGGTATAGCATTGTCACGCCGCAGGACATCGTTGCGAATCGTGAAATCAACAGATCGCCCCTTCGCGGTGCTGGGTTCACGCGCAAAAAGCCAGTATCATGGGCAAGCTCATAGAAGAAGACGGTCTTTTTATTCCATAACCACGCCATAGGAGGGAAGTCATGAAGGAAGCGCAGAAGGACAAATCCATTGAAACGAAGGCCAGCCCGTCCCGGCGCAAGTTTCTGACGGGCGCAGCGGCGGCGACGACCGGCGCAGCAATTACCGGTTTTCCGATGATTTCGGTGGCGCAGTCGCCGGTCGTTTTGAAGATGCAGGGCGCCTGGGGCGCTAAGGACATCTTCAATGAGATGGCCGAAGAATACGTCAAGCGCGTGAATGAAATGGCCGGCGGCCGGCTGCGCATTGACTATCTCATCGCCGGTTCCGTCGTGAAGCCCTTCGAAGTGATGGATGCGACGAGTAAGGGCGTGCTCGATGGAAATCACAGCGTGCCGGTGTACTGGTACGGCAAGAGCAAGGCCGCATCCCTGTTCGGCTCGGGGCCGATCAACGGCATGGACGCGAACCAGACCATGGCGTGGATCTACCGCGGCGGGGGTCTGGAGATGTACCATGAGCTGCTCAAAAAGCTTGGGCTCAATGTCATCGGCTTCTTCGCACTGCCGATGCCGACCCAGCCGCTCGGCTGGTTCAGGAAGCCGATCAAGGATGCGAAGGAACTGAAGGGGCTCAAGTACCGCACCGTAGGTCTCGCTGCCGACCTGTTCCAGCAGATGGGTTCCAAAGTGACCCAACTGCCGGGAGGTGAAATCATGCCCGCGTTGGAGCGCGGCGTCATCGACGCGTTCGAATTCAACAACCCGACTTCAGACATGCGTTTCGGCGCGCAAGACGTCATCAAGAACTACATGATGGGCAGCTTCCATCAGGCGATGGAGTTTTTCGAAATCGTCTTCAACAAGAAAAAATACGATTCGCTGCCCAAGGATCTTCAGGCGATCCTGCGCTACGCCGCAGAGGCGGCGAACTCCGCGAATTATTGGACAGCGATCGATAACTACTCGCGTGACCTTCAGTTACTGAAGGATAAGCACAAAGTCAACGTGGTTCGCACCCCGCGATCCGTGTTCCAGGAGCAGCTCAAAGCCTGGGACGTCATCACGAAGAAGCTGTCCGACGAGGATCCGTTCTTCAAGAAGGTGGTCGAGTCGCAGAAGGCTTTCGCTCAGCGGGCCGCGTATTACGTGCAGCTCAACGAGGCGGACTACCGGCTCGGTTACGAGCACGTGTTCAAGACCAAGCTTCCATCCTGAGCGCGGGCTTGCGGGCCTATCAGTGGCTCCACATCGGAATTGGGGCGGCGACCTAAGGGCGCCGCCCCATTTTCTTATCCGCGATTGAGCGAAAAATGATCGGACGCTTCATCTTCGGCGTGGATTACCTCAGCCGGACCATCGGCCACGCCTTCGCCTGGTGCATCATCATCCTGACGGTGGGGACCTGCTACGAGGTCTTCGTGCGTTATGCCCTGAACGATCCCACGAGCTGGGCATTCGACTTCAGCTACCTGCTTTACGGCGGGCTCTTCTACATGGCCGGCGCTTACACGCTTTCACGGGGCGGGCACGTCCGGTGCGACATCATCTACCGCCTGCTTCGGCCCCGCACCCAGGCATGGGTCGAACTCGTGCTGTATATCTTCTTTTTCTTTCCGGGGGTGCTGGCGCTCGTGATTGCGGGTTGGCAATACGGCTACGATTCCATGCGGATTCAGGAAGTGAGCGTCAACAGCCCTGCCGGCGTGCCGATCTGGCAGTTGAAAATGCTGATTCCGTTCGGAGCTGGGTTGCTCGCGCTCCAGGGATTTGCCGATGTCCTGCGCTGCGTTGCCTGTATTCGGGCCAACCAGTGGCCGCCCCGCCTGCACGACGTCGAAGAGCTCGAGCACGAGGTTCAGCGGCAGGCGAAGCAGGTCGCCCGCGAAGTGGAAGGGGCCATGCGATGAGCGATCCAGTCATCGCCCTGGTGATGCTGGGGCTCTTCATCTTCGTCATCATGATCGGGTTCCCCGTCGCCTTTACCCTGATGGCGATGGGGGTCGGTTTTGGCTACTACGCGTACTACCAGGCGGGGCAGGCTTTCTTCGACAACCGCGTGTTCTATCTGCTCACGCAAAACACGTTCACGGTGTTGAACAACGATGCGCTGGTGTCGATCCCGCTGTTCCTGTTCATGGGTTATGTGATCGAGCGGGCCAATATCCTCGATCGTCTGTACTACAGCCTGGAGCTTTCGGCGAGAAAAATTCCCGGCTCGCTCGCGGTTGCGACGTTACTGACCTGTGCGCTGTTCGCAACCGCTACCGGGATCGTCGGTGCGGTGGTCACACTGATGGGGTTGCTTGCGTTTCCGGCGATGCTCAAGGCCGGCTACGACACACGCCTCGCTTCGGGCGTCACCTGTGCCGGGGGTTGCCTTGGCATCATGATTCCGCCGTCCATTCTGTTGATCGTCTATGCCGCCACCGCCGGCATTTCAGTGGTAAGACTCTATGCCGGCGCGCTGTTACCGGGCTTTCTCCTGGCCGGGCTCTACGTTGTTTACGTGATCGGCCTTGCGATGTGGAAGCCCCACCTCGCGCCCAAGATGCCGGCGGAGCGCGCCAACGTGCCGCTCGGACGAGTTTTATTCCTGCTGGCAACATCGTTCTTTCCGCTGGCGATACTGATCCTGTGCGTGCTCGGTTCCATCTTTTTCGGGCTTGCGACGCCGACGGAAGCGGCTTCGGTTGGCGCCGCCGGCGGATTGCTGCTGGCGGTCGCCTACCGCGCGCTTACCTGGTTGCGGCTGAAGGAAGCGGTCTATCTCACCGCGCGCACGTCGGCGATGGTGTGCTTTCTCTTCGTGGGGTCTTCCACGTTCGCCTCGATCTTCAGCTACCTTGGCGGTGAGGCGATGATCAAAAACTTCGTGCTCGGGCTGAACCTCGACCCGATCACGTTCATGATCATGGCGCAGATCATCATCTTTCTGCTCGGCTGGCCGCTGGAGTGGACCGAGATCATCATCATCTTCGTGCCGATTTTCCTGCCGCTGCTGCCGCACTTTCACATCGATCCGCTGTTCTTCGGTATCCTGGTCGCGTTGAACCTTCAGACCGCTTTTCTCTCGCCGCCGATGGCGATGGCAGCATACTATCTCAAGGGTATCGCGCCGCCCCGGGTGACGTTGATCCAGATCTTCAACGGCTGCTATCCATTCCTGGCTATGATTGTTCTGTGTATGGTGCTGGTTTACGTGTGGCCCGGCCTCACAACGTGGCTGCCGAATCTGATCTACGGATAGGGCGGCTGCATGGATTCTTCACGTCTTAACTGGCTTTCCGCCTCGGACGCGGTGCGCGCGATACGCGAGGGGCAGATCAGCGCAGTAGAGCTTGCGGAAGCCTGTCTTGCACGCGTACGCGAGCTCGAGTCCCGGGTTCAGGCCTGGACGTTTCTCGATCCGGAGCATGTGCTGGCGCAGGCGCGCGCGCTCGATGAGTATCGCAAGGCGGGTAACCCGCTGGGGCCGCTGCACGGCGTGCCGGTCGGAATCAAGGACATCATCGATACTGCGGACATGCCCACGGAGGACGGCACGGTGCTCCACGCTGGGCGTACACCGGCGCAAGACGCCACTGTCGTAACACGACTGCGCGCCGCCGGGGCGGTGATCATGGGAAAAACCGTCACGACCGAGCTTGCGACCTACGCGCCGGGCAAGACGCGCAATCCCCATAATTCCGAACACAGCCCCGGAGGCTCCTCGAGCGGATCGGCGGCCGCCGTCGCGTGCGGAATGGTGCCGCTCGCGGTCGGCTCGCAAACCAACGGTTCGGTGATCCGCCCGGCGGCATTTTGCGGCACCTACGGATTCAAGCCGACGCGCGGACTTGTTTCGCGCTACGCTGTGCTCCGCCAGTCGCGTACGCTGGACCAACTCGGTGTATTTGCACGCTCGGTGCAAGATGTCGCGCTCATATGCGAGCAGATAGCGGGTTACGACGAGCGTGATCCCGACACCGCGCCTCCGCGTGCGCGTATTCCTTTCGTGCGGATTGCGATGGAGGATCCACCTTTTCCACCCCGGCTCGCGTTCGTCAAAACACCGATGTGGGACCAAACCGAGTCCGACACGAAGGAAGCGTTCGAGGAACTCGTTGCGCACCTCGGAGAGCGCGCGGAGGAGTTTGCGCTCCCCGCGAGCGCCAGCCAGGCGCTCGATTGGCATCGTACCATCATGGAAGCCGAAATGGCGGCGAGCTTTGCTGCTGAATACGAAAAGGGCCGCGATCAGCTCAGTGAATCTTTG
>DATFGD010000264.1:0-9317 GCA_035249725.1 Burkholderiales bacterium | reverse complement strand
CATAGTCCTCGGCCTGCCACTCGGGCCAGGCTTCGCCAAAGATGTCTCGCAGCTCCGCGGGATAGCGGCCGAGATAAGCCGGATCGAGATATTGCCGGTTGATGTAGGCATCGGCACGCGCGGTCGCCGCGACGTCTTCCTCACTGGCCGATGCCGGATACTTGGGTTCGAGATTGACGACGAAACCGATCCGGTGTTTGCCCTCCGCCCGATAAGCTTGCACGGCCTTGCCGTGCGCGCGCATCAGGTGATGCGTCGCGATCGGCGCTTCGAAACGGTTGCGGTGCCCGGGCGCGAGCGCCCCGTGCAGGTAGCCGCCATCGGTCACCACCCACGGCTCGTTCAACGTCGCCCAGAGCTTCACGCGGCCGTCGAGCCGTCGGTACAGGATCTGCGCATAGTCGCCGAACCACGAGGCGATGTCCGGATTGAGCCAGCCGCCGCGATCATCCAGCGCCGCCGGCAGATCCCAGTGGTAGAGCGTCAACATGGGCTCGATTGCGTTATCGAGCAGCGTATCGACCAGACGCTCGTAGAAATCGACACCCGCCGGGTTCACGCGACCTCTGCCCTCAGGAAGCACCCGCGACCACGCGACGCTGAAACGATAGGCCTTTAGACCGAGTGCGCGCATCAGCGCGATATCGTCGCGGAAGCGGCGATAATGATCGCAGGCGATGTCCCCGGTGTCCCCCTCGTGCGTCATCCCGGGCGTATGCGCGAAACGCTGCCAGATGCTGGGTCCCGCGCCATTGGCGAGCGGCGAGCCCTCGACCTGATAGGCCGAGGTGGCGCTGCCCCAGAGGAAACCTTTCGGAAAAGTATAACTTTCGTTCAAAACGTATCGGGATAGGGAACCATCCCGCTGGTGCTAAGATAAAGCGGGTCGCGTATTTTAGGCGTCCGCTTCTCCCCGTATCAAGACTGCGTCAGTACATTTTTTTCTTCGCGTTACATAGCGTGCCGGTTTCACCTTTCGAGTAAAAAAACTATGGCGGAAGTACGGCTGGAACGCGTGAGCAAGATTTACGAGAACGGCCATGTCGCCGTGCGCGAGGCGAGCTTCGAGGCGCGCGATGGCGAATTGCTGGTGCTCGTTGGCCCTTCCGGATGCGGAAAATCGACCTTGCTGCGCATGATTGCGGGCCTGGAACCCATCACGCACGGCACGCTTTCCATCGACGGGCGCGTGGTGAACGACATCCCGCCCAAGGATCGCGATATCGCGATGGTGTTCCAGAACTACGCGCTCTACCCGCATATGAGCGTCGCGGAGAATCTGGCCTTCGGTCTCAAACTGCGCAAGCTGCCGAATCCGGAAATCGCAACGCGCGTGCAGGCTGCGGCCGGGAAACTGGGGTTGACCGCCGTGCTCGCCCATCGTCCGGGCATGTTGTCAGGGGGGCAGCGCCAGCGGGTTGCCCTGGGGCGCGCCATCGTCCGCGATCCCAAGGTGTTTCTGCTCGACGAGCCGCTCTCCAACCTCGACGCCAAGCTGCGGCTATCGACGCGGATGGAGATCGCGCGCCTGCAGCGCAGCCTGGGCGCCACGATGATTTACGTGACGCACGATCAGATCGAAGCCATGACGCTGGGCCAGCGCATCGTCGTGCTCGAGGGCGGCGTAATCCAGCAGATCGACACGCCCATGCGCCTCTACGAGCGGCCCGCCAACGTCTTCGTCGCCGGCTTTTTTGGCAGCCCGGCGATGAATTTCTTCCGTGGCGTACTGGACCCCAAGAACGTCCTTCGGGTGAGCGACGACGGCGTCGCGCTGCCGCTCGGAGAGTGGGCGCGGGAACGCCCGGACCTGATCGATTACGCGAACCGCGAAATCATCGTCGGCTTGCGCCCCGAAGACATGATGCCCGCGCCGGACGGGGAATCCGGGCATCCTGCGTTTTCCGCCCGGCTCGAATACGTCGAGCCGGTCGGCAATGAAATCTTCCTCAATCTGCGTCTGGGCAACCGCGATGTCGTGGCGCGCGTTCCCCCCATGCCGTTGCCCGAAGCGGGCACCGACATGCAGTTGCGTTTTCGACCTGACAAACTCCACTGCTTCGATGCACGCACGGGCGTGCGGATCGGCGGCTGAGACATCAAACACGACGCTTTTCTGCAGGCGGCGGCGTCCACTGGTAGAGCCAGGTCTCGGTAAGCGGCTGGCCGCGAGCCCGCAGGTAGAGGCGCAGGTTGATCGGCTCGACGCTGTTGTCGTTCGGTTTCAAATCGAACATCGCGCGATAGCCGCGCACCGAGTAGAGCGGGCGCGCCGAGGTGATTTCGATTTCCCCGCGCGACGCCGTGATCACCGGCTCCACTGTCGTATCCTTGCCGAGCATGGCAAAGTTCGCGCCCGCAAAGTCGACGACGAAGCGCCAGGAGAAATAGCTGCGCTTCTGTCCGATTATGCCGCCGACGCCGGTGCGCGTCGCGACAACCTGCGCGAGCTGGGTGCTGAACGGCATGCGCGCGCCCCAGTAAAGCCGATAGCCATACAGCAATTCTTCGCCCGGCTTCGGCTTCTGCGCGGGATTCCAGAATGCGACGATGTTGTCGAACGTCTCATCCACGGTCGGAAGCTCGAGCAACTGCACGGCACCCTTGCCCCATGCGGACTTGGGCTCGACCCACAGGCTCGGCCGCAGGTCGTAGTAGGCCCCATCGTCCTGATAGTTGTTGAAGTCCCGGTCGCGCTGCAACAGCCCGAAGCCGCGGGGATTTTCATCGCTGTATGAGTTAAAGCGCAGCGCCGGCGGATTGGCGAGCGGCCGCCAGATCCATTCTCCGCTTCCGCTCCACATCGCGAGCCCATCGGAGTCGTGGATCTCCGGGCGCCAGTCGCTCGCCATGCGCCGGTCGTTCTCGCCGTACTGAAACATGCTCGTGAGCGGTGCAATCCCGATGCGCTCGATCGGCTTGCGCGGATAGACCGCCGCGTCCACGTCCATCACCAGCGTTGCCCCAGGAAAAATATAAAAACGGTAAGCGCCGGTTGCGCTCGGAGAATCGAGCAGCGCGTAAACCGCAACCTGGCCCGAATCGCGGCTCGGGCGCTCGAACCAGAACGAGGTGAAAGCGGGAAATTCCTCGGGACGTGCCAGGCCGGTATCGATTGCAAGCCCGCGCGCGGAAAGTCCGTATTGCATTTCCCCGCCGACCGCGCGGAAGTAACTTGCACCGAGAAACGCCGCGAGATCGCGCGTGAAATCGCTGTGAAAATACACCTGGAAACCGGCAAAGCCGAGATCGTCGGGCAACTGCGACCCCATGAGCCCGCTCTTGCCGTAATCGAACATCTCGGAGTCGTAGGCGATCTCCTGTGCCTGCCCGTTCACCACTTCGTGCATCCGGACCGCGCTCACAAAAAAAAGCCCGAGATGAAAGAACCGCATCTGGAACCACAGGCGGTCCGGGGCCCACAGCGCATGGTCGGCGCGGTAGCGAATCGCCTGGTACTGATCCCAGTTCAGATTCTTTACCGCGTCCGGTATTGCGCGCGAATTGGTTTGATACGCCTTGCCGGCAAGCGCCCGCGCGTGCCCCTTGAGCCATGCGTAGTCAAACGGCTGCGGCGTGCCGATATGCTTCAACCCTGCGGGGACTGCGGTTTCGGCGGCGAATAGCCGAGGCGCCGTAACCGCGGGCACCGCAAGCGCGCTCAGCGTTTTGACGAACGTGCGTCTGCGCATTGCTCCGTACCTCAGACTCTTTACTTGTTACCGGCCATCACTACAAGCAAGCGCGCTTCGCTGCCGCGAGGTGTACACGCCACTACGCGCATATCCGTCTCCGGAATGCCTGGGCTTGATGACGGCAGATTATGACATGCGCCAGGCGAGCGCCACCTGTGACGACGTCCAGACCTGGAAATGCAGGTGCGACAGCGCAAGCGGATCGTTAAGAAGCGTCATCTTCTCCCGCGCGCTTAGTCCACCGGCGCCCTTTGAAAGCGCCGTTTTCACGAGCCGCTCGCGTTCGTTGCGGATCGCATCATGCAGCCGCAGGCGCGCAACCCCGGAGGCACATGCTACGGCGTTCACAACCGGGTCCACCACCGCTTCCGCGAAACCCGGGGTGCGCGATGCGCGCCTGGCGCCCTTGTGGGCGTTGCGTATTTCACGCGGTGGCCATGATTCTTCCGGGATCATGAACAGCCGCGACCGGCGTGTGCGACGGCCCAGTGACGTTCGGCTCGAGTACACCGACAACGGAATGGAGAGCATCAATGCCCCCACCACGGGCAGGAGCCACCACAGGAATGCCGGATTGAGCCAGTACACCCCGGCGGCCCACGCAACGCCCAGCAGCGTGTGCCAACCGTGGCGGCGGAACGCCTCGCTCCACGTCGTTTCAGCGTCCTCGCGCGGCGGCGACTTCCATTGCACGGTGCGGCCCAGCAGCGAAGTGACGACGAACTGCGTGTGGAACAGCATGCGGATCGGTGCAAGCAGCGCGGAATAGACGAGCTCCAGCAGCATGCTCAACGTGAGACGCATCCCGCCGCCGTAGCGCCTGACATCCTTGGTCAGGGTGAGCAGCACGCTCAGCACCTTGGGCAGAAACAGCAGAACCGCGGTCGTGCTGAAGAGCGCGATTGCGCGGCCCGGCCGCCATTCCGGCCAAAGCGGAAAAAGCTGATAGGACTGCACGAAGTATTCCGGAACCGACAACGTGTGTACCGCGAGCAGCGCCGTGGACGCCGCCAGTGAGGCGAACCACAGCGGCGCCGACAGGTACGCCATGACGCCCGTCATGAACACGACGCGGTGTGCCGGGTGTAATCCTTTCATCAGAAATAATTTGAAGTTCATCAGATTGCCCTGGCACCAGCGGCGGTCGCGCTTCAGCTCGTCGATCAGGTTGGGCGGCATCTCTTCGTAGCTGCCGGGAAGGTCGTAGGCCATCCATACCGCCCACCCTGCCCTGCGCATGAGCGCCGCCTCCACGAAATCGTGTGACAGGATCTCACCGGAAAGCGCGCCGCTGCCCGGCAGCCGGCCGAGCGCGCAATGCTGCATGAAGGGCGCGACGCGGATGATCGCGTTGTGCCCCCAGTAATGGGATTCGCCGAGCTGCCAGAAATGCAGGCCCGCAGTGAAGAGCGGGCCGTAAATTCCGGTCGCGAACTGCTGGATCCGCGCGTAAAGCGTCTCGCGGCCCGCAGCATGCGGCGCGGTCTGTATGATGCCCGCGCTGGGATTGGCTTCCATCAGACGCACGAGCCGCGTGAGGCATGAACCGGTCATCACGCTATCGGCATCGAGCACCACCATGTAGCGATAGTCGCGGCCCCAGCGGCGGCAGAAGTCGGCGACGTTCCCGCTCTTGCGCTTGATGCGGTGCTGACGCCAGCGATAGAAGACGCGGCCGAAGCCGTTCACCGCGCGGCACATTTCAAGCCACGCTTCCGTTTCCGCCATGCGCGTGTCCGGGTCACCGCTATCGCTCAGCACGAAGATATCGAAGTGCTTGAGCTCGCCCGTGCGCGCAAGCGAGTCGTAGATCGCACGCAGGCCCGCGAACACGCGCGCGACATTTTCGTTGCAGATCGGCATGATGATCGCGGTGCGGGCGCCCGCCTCGATCGGCGCGTCGTCGGCAGCGGTGCGGGAGATCGCGTAGCGGTCGGTGCCGCGCAAACGCAGAATGAAACCCGCGATGGCGGTCCAGAAACCGGCCGAGATCCATGCGAACAGGATCGCGAACAGCACGAGCACCACGATTTCGAGCGGCTGACGGCCCTGGTAGGGCAGCACGCGCGTCATGAAATCGGTCGCAATCATGGTCTGTGCGATGACGAGCGCAAGCAGCAGCGTGCGCCGCCACGCCGCAGCCGGATACCAGTAGCCGCGACGATCGGGCGGACTGGGGCACGCTTCTTCGTCGGCGCGAGACCGCGCGCCCTGGCCCGCCCGCACGAGACGCGGGAAACGCTCGCGCAGCCACGAGCGTGGCGCCATCGAAGTGCGATTGAACGGCGGCACGGTGAACAGGCGGGGCCGCTCCTGCAGGTCGGTCGCGATCACCGGCCCCACTTCCGTTTGCGGTACACCGTAGGCCAGCGCAAGCCGCCGCTGAACGGAATCGTACGCCGGGTGTTCGGACTCGCCGGTATGGCCCGCGAGCAGACGATGCAGTTCCGCCATTGCCGCATCGGGCTCGGCGCCGCCGCGGGATGCGACCTGCTGGAGCAATTCGAGCCGCCGTTCCGGCGCAAGCGGCAGCCGTTCGAGATAGCGCTCGCAGCGCTCGAGCCCCGGCAGACCGCCGGTTACGTGGGGGGTAAGATGTAAGTCCATATTTCCGACATCGGTTCTCCCCCGCTGGTCAAATAAGCGCGCAGCTCCACCGGTTTTTTCTCGTCGAGCCGGCGCACACGAAAGGCAAGCCGCCAGCCGTCTGTTGCGGCGTTCCGGAACGCCGTTCGCTCGACGATCTCCGCATTCGCGTCCACGGAAACGACGCCCTCCAATTTGGCATCTTCCGGCAGATATTCAAGCGCCGGCCCCACGAAATCCACCGTAAACCCCACGGTGTTGTCCGGCTTGCGCGTCGTCGCGCGGCCCCGGCGGGTTTGCATCACCCACGCATGCGGCGGCCGCGTCTCGGTATTTCGCTGCCACCGCAGCCGGTACTCGAAACTGTAGGGCGGCTTGGGCGGCAACGCTGCCGGGACCCAGAACGCAACGATGTTGTCGTTCGTCTCGTCCGGCGTGGGGATCTGCACCAGTTCCACGCGCCCTTCGCCCCACTTATCCCTGGGTTCTACCCACACGCTGGGGCGCAGTTCGTAGCGCATATGCGGATCCTGATAACTGCTGAAGACGCGGTCCCGTTGCATAAGACCGAATCCCTGTGGATTCGTTACGCTGAACGACGTGACGACGAGCCGCCGCGGATTCACCAGCGGACGCCACAGCCACTCGCCGGTGCCGGTGTGCACGGAGAGGCCGTCGGAATCGTGCACTTCGGGCCGGATATCTTCCGTGGGCGCCGGCTGGTTCTCGCCATAGAAATACATGCTCGTGAGCGGTGCGATGCCCAGCTTTTCCACTTTCTCCCGTAAATAAAGCCGTGCACGTACCTCCACGACCGTCTCGTTACCCGGGCGCACGAGAAACTGATAGGCGCCGGTCAGTCGCCGCGAGTCGAGCAAGCCGTAGATCTTCAACTCCTTTGCGCCGGGCGAGGGGTGCTCGATCCAGAACTCGACGAAGCGCGGGAATTCCTCGCCCGACATGAGCGCGGTATCCACCGCCACCCCGCGCGCCGACAAGCCGTACTTCTGGCCGCGTCCCAACGCGCGGAAATAGCTCGCGCCGAGAAAGGACAGGACTTCGTCCTTGTACTTGGTCGTGTTGAGCGGGTAGTGTACGCGGAAACCCGCAAATCCAAGGCCGCTCAGTTTCTGCGGATCCACGGGGGTGGTGCCATAGTCGAAATCCGCGGGGTCGAACTTGATCGGGCGTACGCCGTCCGCGGAAATGACGTTGATCCTCACCGGACGGGCGAAACGCGAGCCGCGGTGAAAAAAAGCGATCTCGAAAGGAAGCCGCGTGCCACGCCAGAGATGCCGATCGGCTTTGTAGCGAATATCCCAGTACTGCTGGTAGGTCAGCTTCTGCAGCTCGGGCGGCAGGTTCGGCGGCTCGTCCCGAAACGGCTTCTCTGCAAGCTGCCGCGCGCGCTGCGAAACATCGGAAAAATCGAATGCGAACGCGGCCGCCGTGTGACCGATGCTCAATACCGCCACGGCGGCAAGCGCGAAAGACAGCCCGGACAGCAAACCACCCTGGCGGCGTATGGAATTGATCATGTTGTTTTCCAGTCAGGCCTGCCGTTTGGGTGGTGAGTTTGTTCGTGTCTACGCTTCCCCGTGCGCTCTGGACGCTGGACCGGCGACGGTTCATCTGACCCGGCCGCACATCCTATAGTTCCGGCGCCGCGCCGTGCCGCCTCCCGCGACGAACCCGTCAGGGACACGCCGCGTCCATCGGCGGGCGCCACCCGCCCGCGCCGCGCAGCATGTCGTCTGCGGCCGAAGGGCCCCAACCGCCCCTTTCGTACTCGTGCACCGGCGTATCGAGGGAGAGAACCGGTTCGACCACCCGCCACGCCGCCTCGACCCCGTCCCAGCGGGCGAAAAGCGTGGCATCTCCTTTGAGCGCATCGCCGATCAGCCGCTCATAGGCATCGGCCTCGCCGCCTTCGAGATCGCAGACCGCAAGCTCGACATCCCGGCCGGTCAATGCAGGACCGGGCGCCTTGGTGCGCGCGCCGAGTGCGATCATCAGCCGGTCGGGCCCCAACCCGAAACGCACGTGGTTGGGCCGTCCGGGGTCCGCTTCGTCGAATACCCGTGGTGCTCGCCGGAATTCAACCAGGACTTCGGTTGCCGTAGCCGCGAGACATTTTCCGGCCCGGATATAAAACGGCACGCCGTGCCAGCGCCACGAGTCGAGATAGAGTTCCAATGCCGCGAAAGTCTCGGTTCGGGATCCGGGCTTCACGCCGGGCTCCGCGGCGTAACCGCGATACTGCCCGCGCACGAGGCGCGCGGGGTCGACGGGACGCATCGCCCGAAACACCTTGACGCGTTCGTCGCGTAAGCGCTCCAGACCTTCTCCCGCCGGCGGCTCCATCGCGAGATTCGCAACCACCTGCAACATGTGGTTCTGCACGACGTCGCGAATCGCGCCCACGCCGTCGTAGAAAGAACCCCTGCCTTCGATGCCGAACGTTTCTGCCATCGTGACCTGCACGCGCTCCACATAGTGACGATTCCAGACCGGCTCGAAGACCGCATTGGCAAAACGGAAGTACATCAGGTTCTGGACGGCTTCCTTTCCCAGATAGTGATCGATGCGGAAAATGGATGCATCGTCGAATACGCGCGTCAGCGCTGAATTGAGCGTGCGGGCGGATGCGACATCGCGGCCGAAGGGTTTCTCGACGATCACCTTGCCCGCCGCGCGTCCGACCCGGCCCAGCCCTTCGACCACCGTGGCAAACAAATCCGGAGGAATCGCGAGGTAATAGAGCGGCCGTTGCGCACCGCCCAGTGTTTCAGCGAGGCGCTCGAACGTCTTGTGGTCGCGATAGTTGCCCTGCACGTACTGCAATGCGGCGCTCAGGCGTGCCAGCGCTTGCGTATCGACGTCGCCATGTTCCTGCACGCTTTCGCACACGCGGCGGCGGAACGCTTCACGGTCAAGCGCACTGGATGCGACGCCGATCACGGGCATCGTGAGCCGGCCGCGCCGCGCCATGCTGTGGAGCGCCGGAAAGATCTTCTTCCGCGCGAGGTCGCCCGT
>DATFGD010000263.1:0-6165 GCA_035249725.1 Burkholderiales bacterium | reverse complement strand
ATGGCGGGCGCGCAGGGAGAATTCGCCGGCGTTGCGATGATCCGCGCCTATCACGATTCCCGGGGCGATGCCGCGCGGCGGGAGATTCTGGTGCCGGACGCCGCACACGGCACCAATCCCGCCACCGCAGTGATGTGCGGCTACGCCGTGCGCGAAATTCCGACCGACACGAACGGCAATGTCGATCTCGCGGCACTCAATGCGGCGGTCGGCCCGCAGACCGCCGGTCTGATGCTCACCAATCCGTCCACGCTCGGCGTGTTCGAGAAAAGCATCGTGGAGATCGCCGCGACGGTTCATCGCGCGGGCGGCCTCCTCTACTACGACGGCGCGAACCTCAACGCAATCCTGGGCCGGGTCAAGCCCGGCGACATGGCGTTCGATGCGATACACATCAATCTCCACAAAACTTTTTCCACGCCGCACGGCGGTGGCGGGCCGGGCGCGGGACCGGTGGGTGTTTCACCGCGCCTCGCGCCGTTTCTCCCGTTGCCAGTCGTGGACTGCCGCGAGGATCAATACCGGCTTCTGGGCGAAAGCGACGTGCCGCTTTCCATCGGCCGCCTTGCCGCGCATCTCGGCAATGCGGGCGTGCTGCTGCGTGCGTATGTCTACGCGCGATTGCTCGGGGCGGAGGGCATGCGCCGCGTCGCGGACTTCGCCACGCTCAACGCGAATTACCTCATGGTGGAACTGAAGCGCGCCGGGTTCGAGCTCGCGTATCCGGCGCGCCGCGCCAGCCATGAATTCATCGTTACGCTGAGAGCCCTGAAAGAAGAGACCGGCGTGTCGGCGATGGACGTCGCAAAGCGGCTCCTCGACAAGGGATTCCATGCGCCGACCAGCTATTTTCCGTTGCTCGTTCCGGAGTGCCTGTTGATCGAGCCCACCGAAACGGAATCCAAACAGACCCTCGATGCCTTCGTGACGGCGATGAAGGAGATCCTCGCGGAGGCGCGCGAAAATCCCGAAATCGTAAAAACCGCGCCGCACACGACGCCGGTTCGGCGGCTCGATGACGTCCGGGCCGCACGCGACCTCGATCTCGCCTGGCGGCCCTCCCGCTCGCGCGCGTAAACCGATCGTCGAAGAGCACCGCTGTCCGGGCGAGGGTAGCCGCTTGGCATGACTTCGGACGTGTCGCGCCGTTTGGCCAGGCTTACCGCTTGAGTGCGTCCCGGATTTCGCGCAGCAGCACGACTTCTTCGGGAGGCGCCGGCGGAGCGGCCGGTTTATCTTCCTCCTTACGGCGCAGTTGGTTGATGGCGCGGATCAACAGAAAAACGGCGAACGCAACGATGAGAAAGGTGATGACATTGTTGATGAACATGCCGTAGTTGAACGTGACCGCGCCCGCCTTTTGCGCCGCATCCACCGTGAAATACGGACCGGGCGTGGTGCCTTCCTTCAGGATGACGAAGAGGTTGGAAAAGTCCACCTTACCGAGCAATAGCCCGATTGGCGGCATGATCAGGTCCTTCACCAGAGAATCGACTATCCTGCCGAACGCCGCGCCGATGATGATGCCGACCGCCATGTCGACGACATTGCCGCGCATCGCAAATTCCTTGAATTCCTTTAGCATGGGGAAATCTCCGTCGTGGATTCATTAGCACGAGGTGAACAACGTGCAGCGTGCGTGGCTGCAGCAGCGCCGGGCTATAATCTTACACCCGTCCGGCTTCGAGACTTATGCGCACGCTGATCTGTGGGTCGATCGCTTATGACACGATTATGGTGTTTCACGATCGCTTCAAGAATCATATTCTGCCCGACCAGCTCCATATCCTGAACGTCGCATTCCTCGTGCCGGACCTGCGGCGCGAGTTTGGCGGTTGCGCGGGAAACATCGCCTATTCGCTCGGCATGCTGGGCGGCGAGCCGCTCATCATGGCGAGCGTAGGAGACGACTACGAGCCGTATGCGCGACGGCTGGAAGCACTCCAACTTTCCCAGCAGCATATACGCAGAATAGCCGGCACGTACACGGCACAGGCATTCATCACCACCGACCTCGATGACAACCAGATTACCGCCTTTCATCCGGGCGCGATGAACCATTCTCACGAGAACCACGTGTACGAGGCGAGAAACATCGCGCTCGGCATCATCGCGCCGGACGGCCGCGACGGCATGCTGCAGCACGCGCGCGAATTCTACGCCGCCGGGATCCCCTATGTGTTCGATCCGGGGCAGGGGCTTCCCATGTTCCGCGGCGAGGAATTGCTCGAGTTTGTTCGCATGGCCGATTACGTCACCGTGAACGACTACGAAGGCCGCATGCTGCAGGAACGCACGGGGACGGCGCTGGACCAACTCGCGAAGCAGGTGAAGGCGCTCGTCGTGACGCTCGGCGCGCGCGGCTCGGTCGTTCGGGCCGACGGGCGGGAGTTCGAAATCCCGAGTGTCAAGGCCGAAAAACTGGTGGACCCCACCGGATGCGGCGATGCATTCAGGGCGGGGCTGCTCTACGGCATCGCAGCCGGGCTCGACTGGCCGCTTACCGGGCGCCTCGCGTCGTTACTGGGCGCGCTCAAGATCGCGTGCCGCGGCGGGCAGAACCACCGCTTCACGCGCGAAGAAATCGGTGTCCGCTTCAAAGAGAGCTTCGGCACCGCCCTCTGGTAGCTGCGCCCCCACGCATTCATCACGTTTAGGCCACGACGCATCACGCGTCTTTTATTGAGATAGGTTCCAGTCCTCACCGGCCTTGCCGAGCATTTCACTGCAGTCGCACTGCACGAGGCGCTGATCGTCGAGACGCAGCGCCGTCAGCTTTCGTCCCCAGACACAGCCGGTATCGAGCGCGATCACGTCCGGGCGGAGGAGAAGGCCGAGCGCGGCCCAGTGCCCGACGAGCAGCGTCGTGCCGCGACTGGCGCGTCCGGGAACGTCGTACCACGGCATGTAACCTTCCGGCGCGTGCGCAAGC
The DNA here is from genome assembly GCA_035249725.1 of Burkholderiales bacterium. Taxonomy (GTDB): domain Bacteria; phylum Pseudomonadota; class Gammaproteobacteria; order Burkholderiales; family SG8-41; genus DSOT01. The sequence goes on along the minus strand of DATFGD010000263.1, from coordinate 3,233 downwards.
CCGAGCTTGTGCGTAAATTCCATCGCGCCCTCATGCGTGCACAGGCGCAGTCGGGTCATTGCATTGACGATGACGCGCAACCGCTCGAAACCGCGCAGCGCATCGCTCCAGCGATCGGGGGTATTGCCATACATATGCCGCAGGAATTGACGCCAGTTCTCGCTGCGCAGCGCCTGCTCCACTTCACCCGCGAGCGCGAGTGCATCGGGCACGCTCCACTGCGGAAGGAGTCCGGCGTGCACCATGGCGTAGCGCCCGTCAGCATGCATCATCTTCTGGTGGCGCAGCCAGTGAAGTAATTCATCCCGGTCTGGCGCGGCGAGTATGTCGCCGAATGTGTCGGACGCGTGCGGACGCTTGATGCCTTCGGCCACAACCAGAAGCGCGAGATCGTGATTTCCGAGCACGGTAACGGCGCGGGTGCCGAGCGCTTTGACGAAGCGCAGCACCCCGAGCGACTGCGGTCCGCGATTCACGAGATCGCCGACGAACCACAGCGTGTCGCGTGCCGGTTCGTAGGCGGTCGCGTCGAGCAGGCGCCGCAGTTGATCGTGACAACCCTGCACGTCGCCGATGGCGTAGGTGCTCATGCTTCCGGCGCTCTCATCGTGGCAAACAAAAAAGGCGCAGCGTGCTGCGCCTCGCGATGGCGCAGGCGCGCGCTATTTGCTCTGGCTCACCATGTAGTCCACGGCCGCCTTCACGTCGGGATCGGCGAGCGAGACATTGCCGCCCTTGGGCGGCATGGCGTTCTTGCCCTTGAGCGCACTGGTATAGAGCGTTTCCATGCCGGACTTGAGGCGCGGCGCCCACGCCGCTTTATCGCCGAACTTGGGCGCACCCGCGACGCCCGCCGCGTGGCAGGCGGCGCAAGCGCTGTCGTACACCGACTTGCCCTTCCCGGTGTCCGCGGTTGCCGGCTGCGTCGCCCCGGGTGCTTTTGCGATGGCTTCCGGCTTCGGTGCGGCGGTTGCTGCAGCTTTTGCCGCGGCCGCCTTGGCCTCCCGCTCGGCCGGGCTCATGATCGCCACTTCACCCACTGGCTTGAGCCGTTTGGCAACGGCTTCTTCCGTCATTCCGGGATTCGCGGTCGTGGGGTCCACGCTCATCATTGCAAGTTGAGCGATCAATGCGATCACGATGATCGGTACGATGAAGGCGAGGGCGACAACGATGATGAGCTGCTTCGGCGTTTTGATGGGGGACGAATGTTCCTCGACGTGTATCTCCTCGCTCATCCCGGTATCCTGCGCCTGAAAAGGCGCCCATTATAGCGGCAACGGTTTTCTCGGTAAAACCTTGATTCGTGAGCCATCGGCGGCGCGCGCCGTGTTAAAATCCCCGGCACGCCACGCGCCCGTAGCTCAGTTGGATAGAGTGTCGGTCTCCGAAGCCGAAGGTCGTGGGTTCGACTCCCGCCGGGCGCGCCAGTCTTACTTTCCCGGTTCGCCGTTTCCTGTTCCGTACTTGATCGCGACGCTCTTGAGGGTGTACTCCACACCGCCCGGGATCCACCGGTATTCTGGGAAGGGATACGGATAGAAATGGGCGTGCGGGTAAAACGAGGGATAGAACGGACTGAGAAACGGGTCATAGACGACCATCGGCGGCACGATCGTCTTGTCAACTTCGAGCCGGATCAAGGCGTCCGCGCCGAGTGCCTGTGCCTTCGCGCGCGCGTCCTGCCAGAGCTGTCCTTCGGTGTCGCCCACCATGCCGCGGGATTCGAGCAGCGCGATTTCGCGATACGGCCGCTTCGGCTTCTCGAAAAGTATCTCGACGCTCTGCGAGGGGGCGAGCTTGAGTTCCGGCGCCAGCGGCACGACGCGAGTCGAAACCGTGGCGCAGCCGCCGATGATCAGCGCGGCGCATACGAGTATGCTCTTCAAATAGATATCCGAGGCAGCAGGCATCGCAGGTTAGAGTGCGGGCCGGCCCGGTATGGTTCCCGCCGTGGCATTCGTTTGCCCGTACGCGGATAATGCCGGGTCCCGCGCGCACTGGCCGGTTTTTATCCCGCATGCTCAAGACGACGCCCTTCCACCCGCGTACGGCGCCCCTGTGCGTGAGCCACGCGTGGCGGCGTTGGGCGGGCTACGCCGTCGCGAGCGCCTACGAGTTGACGCACGAGCGTGAATACCACGCGATTCGCAGCGCAGCTGCGCTTCTCGACATCACGCCGCTCTACAAATACCTCGTGCGGGGCACGGACGCCGTTCGCCTGCTCGACCGCATCGCGACGCGCGACGTCGGGCGCGCACAAGTCGGCCAGGTGCTCTATACCCCCTGGTGTGATGCCGCAGGCAAAGTGCTCGACGACGGCACGATTGCCCGGCTGGATGGCGATACTTTCCGAATGACCTCAGCGGAGCCCAATCTCCTGTGGCTCGAAGAAAATGCGCACCGGCTCGACCTCGCCATCGAAGACGTTTCCGACTGCACCGCTGCGCTGGCACTGCAGGGACCGGCCTCGCGCGCGATTCTGCAGGAGCTTGCCGACGTGGATCTCGCGACGGTGCGGTATTTCGGAATCGTCTCCGCCACCCTGCACGGTATTCCGGTCACCGTCTCGCGCACGGGGTACACCGGAGACCTCGGCTTCGAGTTATGGCTGCGGGCGGAAGACGCGGTCGCCCTGTGGGACGCGTTGATCAAGGCCGGCGCCGACTATGGCATCACACCAGCCGGCATGCTGGCGCTCGACATTGCGCGCATCGAGGCGGGCCTCATGCTGATCGATGTGGATTACGTGCCGGCCCGCAAGGCGCTGATCGCGAGCCAGACCTCGTCGCCGTTCGAACTCGATCTCGCGTGGGCCGTGAACCTTCGCAAAGCGCATTTTGTCGGCAAGCCGGTGCTTGCGGCGGAAGCAAGGCGTCGCGCGCAGTGGCAATTCGTTGGCGTGGAAGTCGACTGGGATGCGCTTGAAAGGCTGTATGCGCGCGTGGGACTGGCGCCGCAGCTGCCCCACACCGCCTGGCGCACAAGCGTGCCCCTCTATGCCGGCGCCAACCAGGTGGGCTACGCGACGAGCGGCACGTGGTCGCCGCTGCTCAAGAAATACATCGCGCTCGCGCATGTGAGCGCACGCTGGGCAGCGCCCGGCACGGCGCTGGAAATGGAGATGACCGTCGAGCACCGTCGGCGGCGCGCCGCCGCGCGTGTGGTGAAGAAGCCCTTCTTCAATCCCGAGCGAAAACGCGCATAGCCATGGCAGCCCCCTACGACGCTAT
>DATFGD010000262.1:0-5854 GCA_035249725.1 Burkholderiales bacterium | reverse complement strand
AAACTGCGGCCGAAGATCCTGGCGCTCAAACCCGGGACCCGCGTCGTGGCGCACGATTACGACATGGGGGAATGGCAGCCGGACGAAGAGAGAACGCTGATCGTGCCTGAAAAGACGGTGGGCGACCCCGGCAAGAGCTATATCTTCTTCTGGGTGGTGCCCGCGATGATCGCGGGCCGCTGGGAGTCCCTCGTCTACACCGACGGACGCGGCGTGGTCTACGAGTTCGATTTCGATCAAAGCTTTCAGCGGGTGAGCGGCGAACTGTGGGTGGACGGGAAGGAAGCGCGCCTGCCGATCTTCAACGTACGCGGCGAGCGCGTCAGTTTCGAGGTCGATGCACCGCAAGGCAGCGGTCTCGTGAAGCACCGGTTCCAGGGCGTGGTGAAGCAGGATCGGATCGAGGGCACGGTGACGATTGCGGCGCAGAAGCCGATTAAATGGACCGCGCAGCTCAAGAAGCGTGGCGAGATGCGCCTGAGCGTGCTCGGCATGGTGGAAAGCACGCCGCAATGAGCGCGCCCGCGCAGCAGCCCGCTTCGGGTGCGGCCGCGCCGCGGCCCACCTTCGGCGTGCTCGACGCGAGCATGATGATCGTCGGCATCGTGATCGGTGCGGGCATCTTCAAGGCGCCCTCGATCGTCGCCGGCAGCGTTGCCAGTGCGGAAGTGTTCATTGCGCTGTGGATCGCAGGCGGACTGATTTCACTCGTCGGCGCTCTGTGCTATGCCGAGCTGGGAAGCGCGTTTCCCAATGCCGGCGGCGAATACCATTTTCTCAACCGCGCGTTCGGTGGCTGGCTCGCGTTTCTGTTTGCGTGGGCGCGCATGAGCGTGGTGCAGACCGGTGCGATCGCCGCCATCGCCTTCGTTTTCGGGGACTACGCGACGCAACTGCTGCCGCTCGGAGCGAAAAGCTCAGTGATCTACGCCGCGCTCGCGGTGGCGGCCATCACCGCGCTCAACGTGCTCGGCTCGCGCGAAAGCCGCTTGCTGCAGAACGTCGTCACAATTGCGCTGGTATGCGCCATACTGCTGGTGATCGTGGCCGGTTTTCTCGTGGGCGGCAGCGCTCCGCCCGCCGCACCGGCGGCGGCCCCCAGCAGCGCATCGACACCGCTGTTTTCGCAGCTGGCGTTGATTTTTATCCTTCTCACCTACGGCGGATGGAACGAAGCGGCCTATCTCACCGCCGAGATCCGCGACGCGCGGCGCAACATCGTGCGCGCGCTGGTGCTGGGGCTGCTTGCGGTAACGGTCATCTACGTGCTGCTCAATCTCGCCTATCTCAACGTGCTGGGGCTGGCCGGCATGAAAGCCTCCCAGGCGGTGGCCGCCGACCTCATGAAGGCGACGCTCGGCGGAGCAGGTGTGGTGGTGCTTTCGCTGATCGTCATCGCGGCGTCGCTTTCGACGCTCAATGCAACGGTATTCACGGGAGCCCGCACCAATTACGCGCTCGGCCGCGATTACGCGGCATTCAGGCTCCTGGGCGTATGGAAAGAGCGCTCGAACACCCCGGTCAACGCGCTGCTCGTGCAGGGCGCGGTCGCGTTGCTGCTGGTGTTTCTGGCTTCCTTCACGCCGGACGGCTTTGAGACCATGGTCGCCTACACCGCGCCGGCATTCTGGCTGTTCTTCCTCCTCACGGGGATCTCGCTCTTCGTGCTGCGCCGTCATCCGCCGCTCAGCGCCCAGCCTTTTCGCGTGCCGCTCTACCCGCTCACTCCGGCGCTCTTCTGTGCGATGTGCGCGTACATGCTGTATTCGAGCGCCAACTATGCCCTGTCCAAAGATCCGGGCAGCATCGGTGCGCAGCTCGGAATCGGCGTGCTGCTCCTCGGCCTGCCGCTGCTCTGGTTCGTGCGCCGGCCTGCGGTTGCCGCGAATGCGAGAAACTGATCGCGCTCAGGAGAGCAGCTTCACCTGCGCAGGATCGATCCCAAGCTTGACGTGCGCACCCGGCAAGTGGCTTGCCCCGCCGATGAAATGCGTTTCGTCGGCGATGAATTCGGTATCGCCCACCTTTACCCGGTAGCGCACGAATTCCCCCAAAAACTCGCGTTCGGTCACGACGCCTTCGAGCCAGATGCGCCCCGCATCGCCGGGCTGGCCGGCCGGCGCCAGCCTAAGCGCGTGCGGCCGTATCGCGATCTCAGCATCGGGCTGCGCGACCGTGTCTCGCGGAAGATCGATTCGGCCCAGCACTGCGGACTCGAAGCGAACGCCGCCCGGATCCGCCTGCACGCGCCCTGGCAGCAGGTTGATCGTGCCCACGAAGTCGGCGATGAAGCGGTTCGCCGGATGATCATAGAGTTCCATCGGCGTCCCGATCTGCTGAATGACGCCGTGGTCGAGTACGGCTACGCGGTCCGAAATCGATAACGCCTCTTCCTGATCGTGGGTGACAAAGATGGTGGTGATGCCGAGCTTGCGCTGCAAAGACAGCAGCTCGGCGCGCATGTAGACCCGGAGCTTGGCATCGAGATTGGAAAGCGGCTCGTCGAGCAGCAGCACCTTCGGCTCGATCGCGATGGTGCGGGCGAGCGCAACGCGCTGCTGCTGACCGCCGGAAAGCTGGCCGGGGCGGCGGCCGGAAAAATGGGTCAGCCCAACCAGTTCGAGCGCCGCAGCCACCTTGGCGCGTACCGCTTCCTTCGGAAGCCGCCGTTCCTCGAGCCCGAACGCAACGTTCTGCGCGACCGTCATGTGCGGCCATAGCGCGTAGTTCTGGAACACCATGCCAATGTCGCGCTTCCACGGCGGCACGCGCGAGAGATCTTCGCCGCCGATCAGCACCTGTCCCGACTGCGCTTGATTGAAACCCGCAATCAGGCGGAGCAGCGTGGATTTTCCGGAGCCGGAAGGGCCGAGCAGCGCGAAGAACTCACCCGGCTCCACCGTCACGCTCACGTCGTGCAGCACCTGCGTCGCACCGTAGGCCAGCGAAACGTTGCGAACCTCGACCTTCACTTTCTGGAGCGCTTCCAATCTCAAACCCCCACCGTCTGAATTTCCTGTACCTTGGGCACGCTTCCGCGCTTGCCGAGGAGCCGATATGACGCATAGGTGCCCAACGCCACCAGCGCGACCGCCAGCACGCCCAAAGCAGCGCCCGGTCCGCGTCCGGCTGCGCTTTGCATGTAGAGATAGATCCCATAGGACATCGGCGCATCGTGCTGTGCCGTCACCAGCATGAGCGTCACGGACAGCTCCACTGCAGCGGTCATGAAGCTGATGATGAAACCGGCCACCATGCCGCCCGTCATCAGCGGCACGACCACGCGGCGGATGGTGCGCCCCTTGGTCGCGCCCAGGTTTTCAGCCGCTTCCTCCAGCGACACGTGCAGCTGCTGCAAAGCCGCGACGCAAGAGCGCAGGGCATACGGCAGGCGGCGCACGGTGTAGGCAATGGCAAGCAGCACCCACGAAGAGGTGAGCAGCTCGCCGGTGAAGGGAATCTCGATGTCGCGGAAAGTACGCAGATAGCCGATTCCGAGCACGACGCCCGGAATCGCGAGCGCAATGGTGACGGTAAAGTCGAGCACATGGCGCCCCGGCAGGCGCGTGCGCAGCATGAGATAGGCGATCGCGGTTGCGATGACGACATCGAGCACGGCGGCAATGCCGCAATAGAGCATCGTGTTCCAGATCATGAGGGGCGAATCCTGGAACACGTTCGCATAGTGCGCCAGCGTGTAACTGTCCGGCACGACGCTGAAGCTCCACACCCTGGCGAAAGAAAGAAGCAGTATGCCGATATGCGGCGCCAGCACGATCAGCAGGATCAGAATAATCCACGTATACGCCATTACAGACTGCGCGCCACGCAGCGTGCGCTTGGACAGCCCGGCGTAGCCTCGTTGCAGCGTCGCGTAGTCCTTGCCGCGCATGATCCACGTCGACATCCACAGCGCGAAAAGCGAAGCGACCACCATGATGACGCTGGCGACGTATCCGATCGGGTCTTCGATGCCGATCGTGGTGATGCGCAGATACGCCTGCGGCGCGAGCATGTTGGTCTGGTTGAGCACGAGCGGCGTGCCGAGGTCGTCGAACACCTTGATGAACACCAGCGCCGCGCCCGCGATGTAACCCGGCATGGCAAGCGGGAACACGATGCGGCGGAAGAGCCGCAAGCCCGAAGCGCCGAGATTCTGTGCCGACTCTTCCATCGAGCTGTCGATGTTGTTGAGCGCCACCACCAGATTCATCAGGATGAATGGGAAGTAGTGCAGCGTCTCGACAAAAACCACGCCGTTCAGGCCGTCCATGATCGGCAGCGTGAATCCGAACCAGTCGTTGAGCAGCAGGTTGACCGTCCCGCTGCGGCCGAAGATGAGCTGCATGGCCACTGCGCCGACGAACGGCGGCATGATGAGCGGCAGCACACCGAGCGTCTGGATCAGCGCCGCGCCGCGGAAGTCGAAGCGCACCGTGAAGTACGCGAGCGGAACGGCGACGAGGGTCGCGAACACCACGCTCCAGAAGCCGACGTAGAGACTGTTCCAGAACGATTCGCGCATGAGCGAAATCTGGAAGAACGAGACGAAATGCGAGGTGGTGAAGCCGCCGGCGCCGTCGGCGAAGGCGACATACAGGACCGTGATGACCGGGACGATGAGGAAAACCAGCAGAAACGCCGCGATCAGCAGCGCGATCACGAGCTGAGAGGCGGTGAAACGCGATGACATCACACTGCTCTGCTTCCGGCGCAGGCGCCGCCGACCACCCCGCCTGCACTGCAGGCACCCCTCCTAATGAAGGAGGGGAACGTTCCTTCGTGTCCTGCGCTCTGCAGTGTTTTTTTGTAGCCCGCGATGACCGCCAGTTTTTCCTCGGCTGCGATGCGTGCTACTTTTTTCTTGGCTGCGATGCGCGCCAGTTTTTCCGCGGCTGCGATGCGCGGTGCTTTTTCCCCTCCTCCGATGAGGAGGGGTGGCTGCGAAGCAGACGGGGTGGTCACTTCACCAGCGCAGCGGCCTGTCTCGCGAGTTCCTCAGCGCGTGCGTAGTTCTTGCGCGCTTCGCGGCCCCAGTACTCCTCCAGCGCAGTCACTTCCTTGGTGCGCAGGGCATCGCGCTTGGTGGTGCTGTAGAGCGCAAGAAAATCCTTGTCGGCGGCCTTTTCTGCCGAGACGAGCGGCTTGTATGCGTATTCGCGCGCCTCATCCAGCAGTTTCTTTGCCTGTGCATTGGGCTTCTTCGTGAGCTTGGCCGTCGCCTCGTGAATCGCCCGTGTCGCGGCCACCAGTTCCTTGTGGCGGAACGTGATGGTGTGGTCGTACAGGCTGTTCACCAGGTAATAACGCGAGCGCGAAAGATCGGAGTCGAACTTGACCTTTGCCTGGATCTTGCCGCCATACGGATTGGGATAACCCGCCGGGGCTTTCTTGTAGGTCGCCGGCAGCACGGGAAGTCGGCTGATCCGCGGTTCCAGCAGCAATTGCTGGCCTTCTTCGGAAAGCGCGAAGGCGATGAACTTTTTGCCCATTTCACTGTTGCGGCCGCCAGCGATCAAGCCGATGTTGGCGGGCACAATCGCAGTAACCGACGGGTAGATGAATTCCACCGGAAACCCCGAGGCTTTTGCCGAGAGCCCGAAGAAGTCGATCACGATTCCGATACCGAACTGCCCGTTATTGACGCCGTCCGGGACCCCGAAGCTGCGCTCAGTGATTGCCGCGCAGTTGCCCGAGAACTGCAGAACCTGCTGCCAGCCCTTCTCCCAGCCTTCACCCTGCAGGATCGTTTCAATGGTGAGGTGGGTAGTTCCGGAGCGTGACGGCGCGGAAATTGCCACGTGGCCGAAATACTCCGGCTTCACCAGATCGGCCCATTCGCGCGGCGCCGGCA
>DATFGD010000261.1:0-4734 GCA_035249725.1 Burkholderiales bacterium | reverse complement strand
CAAGGGCAGCGAGTTTAGCGTCCGTCTTCCGCTCGCTGCGAATCAGCAGCCGGCGCCGGAAACGCTGGCGCGTATTCATGAACCGCTTTCGCCCAAGCGCATTCTCGTCGTCGATGACAACCGCGACGCGGCCGACAGCATGGGCATGCTGCTTCAAGTCCTGGGCGCGGACGTACGGATCGCGCGCGATGGCGTCCAGGCGCTGCAGGAGTTTACGTCCTATGACCCTGCGGTCGTCCTGCTCGACATCGGCATGCCGGGTATCGACGGCTACGAAGTCGCCCGCCGCATCCGCAGCGGCTTCCCGGGCCGGCGCGCTTCGCTCGTTGCGCTGACGGGCTGGGGACAGGAAGAAGACCGTCGGCGCGCACGCGAGGCGGGATTCGATCACCATCTCATCAAGCCCGCCGACGTCGAAACGCTGCAGGCCTTGCTCGCCTCTCTTTGAGATCGGCGCAGTCGAACGACTGCGCGCAGGCAGGTTGCCGCATTGCGCGACCGCTCGCCTCCTCCAGTCGGATGTCCCAGCGATGGTCCGCGCGGTCTATGTGAAACAGTGCGAGCGGCTGATCCAGCTTCTTCTTAAGTAGGCCATGCTTGCGTATGCGCACAGCCGGGCACGCGCGATGAGATTTATCAACGAATTCCTGCGCCGTATCGGCAACGATCCCGTGAAATATGCACTGCGGGTGGTGTTTGCTCTCGGGATCCTGCTTCTGCTCCTGCTTCTGCTTATGCCGCAAGCGGGAGCGCAGCCCTTATTCGTCGCAAACCTCGAAAGCGGGCAGGTGACGCTGACCGACGAGGCTTGCGTGCTGAAGGCCGTCACCAACGCCCCCAAGCGGGTGACGTGGCGCGAACCAAACGGCCGGGTGTCGGAGGGGTGCTACGGCCTCTATACCTTGCGGCTCACCAACGGCAACGTCGATATCATCGTCAGCTACTTTGACGATCTGACGCTGCAGATCATTCCATTGGCTGTCTTCAGCGTGGTCCGGGCGATCTGACGCGCCCGGGGCAGGGTCACAAGACCATTTTTTCTATGGTCACCGCCAAGGCCCAGAGCGCGAGCCCCAGCGCGACCAGATTGAACTTGCCGAAAGCGACGCCAAATGCCCCGAGAAAAAAGCAAACCACTGCTGCAATGAGCAGGATCGTCAGCATAAGCCTCTCCATTCGAGAAGTTGATCAGCGGGCATGATGCGTCTCGTCTGGGTCATACCTGCATTGGTTCCCGTAAGCCAGTCGGATTGGGCGGGTAGTACACCGGCATAGCGGGGCGCTTGCCGCCATCCTGCCGGCACGGGCTTTTGTGACGTCACGACGACGTCATCGGTCATTTCGGACCATGGTCAGAACTTGGCCGGGAGGTGCAAGTCTTATTTATGCCAGCGCAATGCGCTGCTATGGAGCACGGCGAACAAGCGTCATCACCCGCTGCTCCGCGTAGTGGATCCCTTCCTCTCTGATGATTCGCCCCGTCTTCGAGACGGGGCTTTTTTTACTGCGGATGCTCCGGCAGGACTACTCCATCGCACTCTGCGAGTGAACGCATTACAAAGTCATAAGCGCAATGTGCGAGCATGCTGCTCGAAGACGACGATGACATGAATGCTTTCGTGGTCCGGATATTGTCCTGCTTTGCATCGCTGCTTATCGGATGCGTTGCGGCCACGACCTGGCTCATGGTCTCTTAGGAACCGCAGACTAAACAACACGTACGATTCGGGGGTAAGGTCATGCTGGACGACCGGCGGGATGGTTTCAAACGCCTTCTTCTTTGGACGGCGGCGCTGCTGCTCGTTCTTATCGTCGTGCTCCTCACGCCGGTCTTTCTTGCGCCGCAGTGACATCCGGCTAGCGGACCGATTCCCCGAGCCCGCAGCGCCGCTTCCGCTATAGTCCCCGCCCGCGCGCCAGCATCGGCGCGCCGGAACTCGCGTACGCGCAGGACGACTAACTTGCGCGAATATTCTCCATGCGACTGCGCCCGGACCCCATCGTAACGGCCCTGGACCTCGAGCGGGCTAAAAACGCGCTGGTCAAGGATGCCGCTTGGGCGACGCTCGCCGGCGCGCTCTACGGGGGCGTCATCCTCGTCGGCTTCGCGGTCGAACTGGGCGCGAGCGCGTCGATCATCGGTCTGCTCGCTGCGATCCCTTTTCTCGCGCAGCTTTCGCAGATCGGCGCCATGGCGTTGGTCGAGCGGGTGCGCCAGCGCCGCAAGATCACGGTGCTCGCCGTGAGCGCATCGCGCATGCTCATCCTTGCGCTTGCACTGATTCCATTCATCCCGGAGCAACCGCTCCAGCTTACAGCACTCGTGGGCGCACAGATCGCCATCGCGCTGCTCGGCTCGGTCGCGGGTTGTGCACTCAACTCGTGGCTGCATCAGCTGGTACCGCGCGAATCGCTCGGCGAACTCTTTTCGAAGCGGCTGTTCTGGTCCACCGTACTGTCCTCGCTCGGGGCGTTGAGCGCGGGCTACCTCGTGCAGAACTGGCCCGGCGCAGATAAAACGCAAGCCTATTCGATTGCCTTCGCCGCCGCCGGCGCCGCCGGATTCATCAGCTCGCACTATCTGACCCGTGTGGCCGAGCCGATGATGGCAACAAGTAGCGCGCGGGTTCCGCTTCTGGAACTGCTGCGCACGCCGTTCCGGGACGCCGACTTCCGCAACGTGATCCTGTTCATGGCCTCCTGGAACCTCGCCTCCAACATCGCTGCACCTTTCATCACCGTCTATTTGCTGCGGCAGATGGGCTACGAGCTGGGCACCGTCACCACGCTCTGGATGGCAGGGCAGGTGGCGACCGCGCTCACGCTGTATCTCTGGGGCCGGCTCTCAGACCGGCTGTCGAACAAGGCCATTCTCAGCGTGGCGCTGCCCGCGTACTTCGCAAGCCTCGTCGCCCTGGCCTTTGCCGCGCTCCCTGCCCCGCACGTGCTTACGCTGCCGCTGCTCTATCTGATTCACGTCACCATGGGCGCGGCCTCGGGCGGCATCGGGCTCGCGACCGGCAATCTGGGCCTCAAGCTCGCGCCGCAGGGCCGGGGTACCGCATATCTGACCGCGGTGGGCCTTGCCGGCTCGCTCGCCGCGGGCTTTGCCGCACTCGCGGGCGGCGGGCTCGCCGACTGGTTCGCGGCGCGCGAGCTCTCACTGTCGTTTCGCTGGACTTCGCCGGGCGAGATGAAGCAGGTGACGCTGCTCCAGTTCCGGCATTGGGAGTTCCTGTTTGGAATTTCGTTCGTGCTCGGGTTCTATGTGCTGCACCGCTTATCGCGCATTCGCGAGGGCGCAGAGCACAGCGAACGGACGGTGGTCCAGCAATTCGTCATCGAGGCGATACGCTCGCTCGACCAGCTCTCGCCGATCGAGGGCCTGCGCACCGCGATTCTGTTCCCGTTCGGTCGATTGCGTGAGCGCCGGCTCAAACCGCGCCCGCCGCCTTAGGCTACGACAAGAAACGTCCTCGTTGGGGCTGCGAGCGGTTCTTTGGGCTCATGGCAAGTCGGTTTTTATGGGCTCGCGATCAACCGAGCGCCGGCAGTGGCATTTCTATTTTGCGGCGGTAAGCTGTTTCGCTTGACGAGATACACCGACGTAAAGAACCGGCAGGTCCTCATTCCGATGACGTACGTATATTTACGGATGGCGCGCAATCGCCTGCCGCGTAGAATCCCTACCTGTCGTCGTTTGCTAGGGTAGCCGCTGTGAACTTCTTCTACTTTCTGGTGCTTATGAGCGGTTTGGGCGCCATTGGCTCGTTCGTGTTTGGCGCGCGTGCCATGGCCTTGAACGGCGGATCGCAACAGCAATGTGGCAGCAGCGCCGGCTGGACCTGGCATAGCGTATTCACCTTCTTCGTCTTCGTGACGATACTCGCGGCGCCGCTATCGCGATGAATCAATCAAGCATGGGCATAGCAGTGAGCTGCCGGACACAAGGTTGAAATGCTCACTCTATTAAAAACCGGCGCGAGTCGCGCCGGATGGGAGGGATGGGACCCCGCTTCGGCGGGGTTCTTTTTTGGCCGGCTTTAGCGCTACACGAGCCAGTTGTCCATGTCCGCGCCGTGCGTAGTGAGTGTCGTATCGAACAGGGTCACCAGCGTCGTAGGTGCTAAAGGCCCCGTACGGCCGTCTGCGTCGATCTGGACGACGGTATCCTGCGCTGCTCCCCCGCCTACATTCGTCTGCCCATCGACGACCAGATACCCCTGGCCCACCAGTGCCTTGAGCGGCTTGTCGACATCCAGGTCTATCCACGTAATGTTGAGCACGTCCTCAACCTGCAAAACCTCGCCGGGCGCGTCATGCTGGAAATCCGTAATCACCGTGCCTCCGCCGCTTCCGATTGGAACGAAGCGGTCACTACCGTCACCACCCGTGAGCTGGCCGCCAAACCAGGCTGTCAGGACATCGTCGCCGTCGCCTCCTATCAGTACGTTCGTGCCGGGCTGATCCGAGGCCTCGAAGAAGGCCTCGAGATTGTCATTACCGCCGCCGCCGTTCAGGATATTGTTGTCTCCACCTACATGTAAAAAGTCATCTCCGTCGCCTCCATTCAGAACACTGTTGTTTGCTATTGCGGCGGATACATCATCATTTCCATTGTCGCCATTGAAGGTATTGTTATTGAAATTTATTCCGGAAAAAACATCGTCTCCCTCGCCGCCATTCAGTATGTTGCCATTCCCGGTGATGTAGTAGAACTGGTCACCGCCTGCG